>NZ_JBRCOK010000020.1:0-17744 GCF_053501535.1 Bellilinea sp.
GGGAATTAAACCCCGATCAAATGAACGCGTTGCGCACCATGCAGCGTTCCACCGACCGGTTGGAGAGATTGATTGAGGATTTGATCCTCTTTGCCACTTCCGAACGGACTCAACTGCCTATCCAGTGGCTACCGCTCGACCTGCGTGCTCTTTCCAGTGAAATTATCGCTCAGATTCATACCAAAGCCAGAGACCATCAACACGAAATTCGCCTGATCTCACCCGCCGAGGTGCCTGTCGTGTACGGCGATCAGGAAAAAATTGGCTGGGTAATCTACCAGCTGCTCGATAACGCCATCAAATTCACCCCGCCGGGCGGAAAAATCAGTGTGGAACTCATCCCGGACGACCTGCACGTAACCGTCCGGGTGAGCGACACCGGTATTGGCATTCCACCCAACCGGATGAGTGAACTTTTTGAACCTTTCCATCAATTGGACAACAGCCCTACCCGCAAATACGGCGGCACCGGACTTGGGCTTTCTCTGGCACAAAAAATCATCGAGGCCCACGACTCATCCATTCAAGTCCTTTCAGAAATGGGAAGAGGCAGCCGTTTTTCCTTTGCACTGAAGCGAAAACTGGCGCCTTTCAAGGAGGCTTAATTCGGATGAATAATAAAGAAAATCCTATGAAAGACCTCGATGCGGATATTTTCTTCCAAATCGTTCAAACCTTTTGGGAGATGAAATCGTGGCGAGAGTCCGCAAACCAGCTGGTAAAGATGATCCGTCCCTATTTCATTTTTGACAATCTGGTTATTTACCTGCTGGATCCGATGACTCTCACTCTTGAAGCCGCTTTTGCCAAAGCCACCGGTAGGGGCAAATCTGCTGAAGCGGATGTTGCCTGGGGGGAAATTATTGCCACACGCGTAATCGAATCACGCCAGATCGTGCTGCAGGAACCCGAAGAAGCCGACCCGCTTAACCGCTTGAAACAGCCCTACACCCTGGCGCTGCCGTTGGCGACCCCTTCGCAGGTGTATGGCGCTCTTGTATTCATTCGCTTCGGCAGCCCGCCTTATTCGGCGGAGCAAATCAAATTTGCCCACCTGCTTGCCCGGCTGCTCTCCCGGCAAATTCAATACGAACACCTCAAACGCGATCGCGACCACCTTGAATTCCAATACCGCGTGTTTCAGGTTCAGGAGGATTTTATCTCAACCGTTTCTCATGAGCTGCGCACTCCCCTTGGATTTATCAAAGGTTACACCACCACCCTGCTTCGTACCGATGCCAATTGGGATGAAAAAACTCAGCGGGAATTTTTGTCCATCATTGATACCGAAACCGACCGCCTGCAAGACTTGATTGCCAATTTGCTGGATTCGGCGAAATTACAGGCCGGCCAGATTGTAATGAACTTTCAACAAGTGCGCCTCGAATCACTGGTCAACGACCTGTTGACCCGGCTCGCACTTCACCATCCCGGTCTGGTGATTCATACCGACATCGAGCAGCCGCTTAAACCCATCCAGGCCGATCCGCGCCGCTTGGTTCAGGTGTTTGAAAACCTGCTCACAAACGCTGAAAAATACGCACCTGCTTCACCGGTCTATATTACAATCAAATCGGTCAGAAACGGCGTCAAAGTAGACATTCGCGATGAAGGCCCGGGCATCCCTGAAAAGTATCAGGAACGCATTTTTGATCGCTTTTTTCGAGTTCCCGATCAGCAAACCAACGTACACGGTTCCGGGCTGGGTCTGTTTATTTGTCGTCAAATCATTCAGGCTCATCACGGTGAAATCACGTTAACATCCAAAATTGGAGAAGGCACCACCTTCCATATTTTCTTACCTGAAACAATTGATTGAAATATCCTGACCCGCGGATAGCGGGTGAGCGACCAAAGGAGGACGAAAAAATGGGCACCCGGATTTTGGTAGTGGACGATGAACAATTGTACCGGCATCTGTTACGGGTAAACCTCGAAACCGAAGGCTATGAAGTGATTGCAGCGCGGGATGGAGAAGAAGCCATCGAACTGGTTACCTCGCGCCAGCCGGACTTAATCATTCTGGATGTGGCAATGCCGCGCCTGGATGGTTTCAGCACCTGCGAGCGTATCCGTCAGTTTTCGGATGTACCCATCATCATGTTGACCGCCCGGGGAGAGGAACAGGACCGCGTCAAGGGTTTGAATGTTGGCGCAGATGATTATGTGACCAAACCTTTCTCGGCTACAGAACTGGTTGCCCGGGTACGCGCCGTACTGCGCCGCGCCAAAACCCCCCAACACGGCATCCAAAATCGGTACTTCTCCCATAAAAATTTACGCATTGATTTTGCCCGCGCTGAAGTTTGGAAGGATGACCGGCAAATTTACCTTTCAGCCACCGAATACCGGCTGTTGATTCAATTTGCCCAGCATGCCGGGCGCATCCTGACTGCCGAGGAATTGCTCACCGCAGTTTGGGGCGAGTCCTACCGCGAGGATAAGGAAATTTTATGGGTCAGTATTGCCCGTTTGCGCCAGAAACTGGAAGATGACCCGCATAACCCACAACACATTGTTACCCGCTCCGGATTGGGTTATTTAATGCCGGCGCCCGATCAGGCTACCCACTCCTGAAAGAAAGGCCTAACTCATTATGTTTGCAAACTTTGAAGAAAAAGGGAAGATTTTTACTCAGGTTGTCACCAAAGAACCGGTGGATGTCGTCATTCAAACTGCGAGCAGCTGCATTTACGGCTGCGTTCATGTCCGCCCCGAAGACCGCCTTAAAGATGAGCTGGATCGAACCACCGCATTTTTGGCGGTAACGAAAGCCAAAATTTTTGACCGTGACGGTAAAAATCTCCTGTACGAAAGCGCGTTCGTAGCGGTTAATGTCGCCAATATTGAATGGGTATTACCCCAAAGCGAATTGAAAGAAAATAAGGCAGGTGAACCATGAATCCGGCAATTCCTTCACAACACGCTGCCGAAATTTCAAAACTTAAAAATCATCTGATCAACCTGATTTCCCGCGAATTGGAAAACAACCCGCGCCTGAACGAAGACCGCCGCAAAGTAGTCTCTCAACTGCTTCAGCAGGCGTACAACGGTTTGAAAATCAGCCTGCCGACCACCCTGCGCGATCAATTGTTCCGCGAAATCATGGATGAACTGCTGGGATTCGGCATCCTTCAACCGCTTTTAGATGACCCGGAAATCAGCGAAGTGATGGTCAATGGTGCAAAAAAGGTCTATATCGAAAAGAAGGGGAAAATCCTCAAAACCAACATCACCTTTGAAGACGATGCCGCCGTTATGCGCATTATTGAAAAGATCATTCTGCCCTTGGGCCGGCGAATTGATCCGGACAGCCCCACCGTAGATGCCCGCCTGCCAGACGGCTCACGCGTCAACGCTGTCATCCCACCGGTTGCCATTGACGGTCCGACCATCACAATTCGCAAATTTCAAAAGGAGAAACTTTCCATCGAGGATCTGATTCGCTTTGGCTCGCTGACCCCCACCATGGCGGAGTTCATCCGCGCCTGCGTCATGGCGCGCCTGAACATTGTCATTTCCGGCGGCACCGGTTCCGGTAAAACCACCCTGCTGAATGTCCTTTCCAGTTTCATCCCTGAAGAAGAACGAATTGTGACCATCGAAGACGCTGCCGAGTTGAAACTTCAACAGGAACACGTCGTCAGACTGGAAACCAAACCCCCGAACATCGAAGGAAAAGGCGTGGTAACCATTCGGGATCTGGTGCGCAATGCGCTGCGAATGCGTCCGGATCGGATTATTGTTGGTGAAGTACGCGGCGGTGAAGCGCTAGATATGCTTCAGGCGATGAATACCGGTCATGACGGCTCACTGACCACTTTGCACGCCAATACACCGCGTGATGCCATTTCCCGTTTGGAAACGATGTGCCTTATGGCGGGTATGGATCTGCCTGTCCGGGTGATTCGCGAACAAATTGCCTCTGCCATTGACATGATCATTCAGCAGTCCCGCCTTAAGGATGGTACCCGTAAAGTTACTTCCATTACCGAAATTGCCGGTATGGAAGGTGAAACAGTCGTGATGACAGATATTTTCAAATTCCAGCAAACCGGTATTGACCCCGACGGCAAAGTGATTGGTGAACTGAAGCCAACCGGTATTCGCCCGCTTTTCATGCCGCGGTTGGAAGCAGCCGGCTTCAAACTGGGACCAGAGGTATTTGGCGCCGACCTCAGCAGTATGCTGGGAAGGCGTAGATAAATTTTTTTGGGCAATGCTATAATGGGATGAACGGCTGTTTCATCCCGCTTCGGTGAGGTATTCGATGAAAACTATCCAACAGGCAACCCAATTACGAACCCGCAAACTGGGATTATTGATTTATGACGCCCGAATTTCGCGCAACCGCAGTGTCGAACAGTGCGCACGGGCAATGGGAATAACCCCCGCGCAATACGAACAGATTGAAGCCGGGTTGCTTGCACCCTCTTTACCGCAGCTGGAAGCGTTTGCCTACTACCTGGATATCCCATTAGAACATTTTTGGAGCGCACAATCCCTGTTGGGGCAGGGACTGCAGGAGCCATTTGAACAATCCCCGGCTTATGTGGCTTTGCGCCATAAAATTATCGGCGCACGCCTGCGGATGACACGTCAAACCCTGAACCTGACGTTGCAACAAATGGAAGAAAAGACAGCCATACCCAAAGAGCGGATTGAATCCTACGAATTGGGTGAAAAAGCCATCCCGCTGCCAGAACTGGAAATCCTCACCGACCACTTACAAATCCGCATGGAAGAACTTTTTGACCAGCGCGGTCCGATTGGACAATGGCGTGCGGAAAGGATTGCCATTCAACGCTTCATGGAATTGCCCGAGGATGTGCGCGAATTTATATGCAAACCGGTCAATTTACCCTACCTGAAACTGGCCATGCGATTAAGTGAACTTTCCGTAGAAAAGTTGCGGGCAGTTGCCGAAGGATTGCTGGAAATTACCTACTAATACCGCTGCACGAGGAATGTACCATGTCCGAAGCCGACATTCAGCTCATTACTCAAAAAGCATGGGAAGCCTACCAGAACGAGGAGTACGAAACTGCTGCAAAAGCCTTTGCTCAGGCGGTTGAAGCCTTATCGGCAGAAAATCAGTCGCTCCAACAGGCGGAAATGAAAAACAACCTCTCGGTTGCGCTGCTCAAAGCCGGAAAACCCGAAGAGGCGTATCAGGCAGCCCTCGGCACCGAACAGGTGTTTGCATCTGCCGGCGACCTTAAACGTCAGGCCATGGCGCTTGCCAATCTTGCCAGCGCATTGGAAGATTTGAAACGCTTTGATGAAGCCCTCAATTTGTTCAACCAATCTGCGGCTTTGTTCAAACAGATTTCAGAAAAGGAGATGCGCGCGTATGTCTTGCAGCGCATTTCTACCATTCAATTGCGGCAGGGCAAACGCATTGAGTCTCTCGTCAGCATGGATGCTGCGCTAGAAGAAAAGCGCAAATTGTCCATGAAAGACCGGCTGCTGCGGAGTTTGATGGGCATCATCCGCCGCTTAAGCGGAATGAAATAGCCCTCGTTCATTTGACCAGTTTATATGTCAGAGCAACTCATAATTCGTCCTGCCAACCCAGAGGATCGTCCAGTACTTTCGACTGAACTCGATCATGCCGATCATGTCTTTTACCATCTGGACTGGTCTTCACCACTGGACTGGATCGGCAAGCAACCCTTTTGGGTTGTTGAAGACGCGCGGGGAATTTGCGCTGCGCTGGCTTTGATCGAAGAACCGGCTGGCATTGCATGGCTGCGCATGTACGCCTGCCGCCGGGGCGTTTCTCCGGAAGAGCACTGGGAGACGCTCATGAACAAATGTCTGGCACATTTTGACCCCCAAAACATGCCTACCATTGCTGCGTTGGGGTTGAAGGAATGGCTGATTCCCCTGCTGACCGGTGTTGGATTTCTGTATCATCAATCCATTGTGACCCTGTATCGCGAATTAAACGACAGGGGAGAAGACGATTTGCCAATTCCACCTTCGGTATTCATCCGTCCGATGGAAGAAGAAGACCTGCCGCGAGTTGCAGCCATTGACCAGCAGGCGTTTGAACCGATTTGGCAAAACTCGCTTCCCCAGATCGAAATCTCATTTCAGCGCGCCCGCTACGCCACCGTAGCCGAGTTGGATGGTCAGGTTGTTGGATTTCAAATCAGCACCTCCAATCTTTTTTCCGTTCATCTTGCCCGGCTGGCGGTCCTTCCTTCGCACACACGGCAGCACATTGGCTTTGCTCTGGTCGCCGATTTAATCCAGCGTTGTAAACGGGATGGATGTTGGGAATTATCCGTCAACACCCAGAATGACAATCACGCTTCGCTCTCTTTGTACCAGAAAATTGGTTTCAAACGCAGCGATCAGAGTTTCTCCGTGTGGACGTATTATGCAGATTGATGGTTTTCTAGCAACACATGCCAACCTGTGTAGATTGATTTCTTCTGGACAAATCTCATCATCTATGGCAAAATTTGTTCAACATTAAACGATTTTGCTCATCCACGGAGGAAGAATGTCAGGCAAATCAAAAGAATCCAGCCGCAAAGTCGCCCTTCGCGAACAGCGCCGCAAGCAGGAACAACGAAACCGCATTATCCTGATCAGCGTCATTTCGGTTGTAGCCGTTGCTATTGCTGTTTTATTGATTGTATCCAACCAGCCCGCCAGTGCCGACCGGATTACCAAACCGGAGATGTTCACCCGCCCGCAAATTGACGGCCAGGCCGTTGGAGACCCGAACGCCCCCATAAAAATTGAAGAGTACTCGGATTTCAAGTGCGTTCATTGCCGCGATTTTTGGGAGAGATCTGAAAAACGTCTGGTTGAGGAATATGTTGCCACCGGTAAAGTCTACTTCAAATATGTGCCGCTCAGTTTTATCAGCCCAGAATCCTACCGGGCAGCCGAAGCTGCTTACTGTGCCCTTGATCAGGGTAAATTCTGGGAATATCACGATTATGTCTTTGCCAATTTTGGTGCAGAACTCAATGACGCCATGCTGAAAGGCATTGCCCGCCAGCTGAATCTGGATACGGCTGCATTTGACCGCTGCTACAACAGCCGTCAATATCAGCAGCGAGTACTGGATGATGCCCGCTATGCCAGCGGTTTGGGCGTAACCGGCACCCCCACTTTTAACGTGAACGGACAACTGGTGGGACAAGCCGAATTATTTGAAACCATTGATCAGGAACTGGCAAAGCTGAACCCGGCCAATCAATAAACCCCCAGGAACTGCATCAATACCACCATCAATGGAGCAATGACCAGCGCCGGCAGAAAGTTGCCGGCGCGAATGGGCTTAATCTCCAGCAGACTGCCGATCGCGATCGCCAGCAAAATCACCCCGCCGGTAGCGTTCAATTCCTGCATCATTGCCGGGGTAACCAGCGCCTGCAATTGGGCTGCCATCAGGCTGATGCTGCCCTGATAACCCAGCAGCACCACCGCCGAGAACAGCACCCCCACCCCCAGCGTGGAGGCGAATGCCAGCGCACCAAAGCCATCCAGAATGGCTTTGACGGCCAGTGTCTGAAAATTGCCGGTCAAGCCATCCTGAATTGAACCAAGAATCGCCATTGGACCCACACAAAAGACCAGCGATGCGGTGAGGAAGCCGCGCACAAAGCGGTTATCCGCTGCAGAATCCCCGTTTTTGGAAAAACGCGCTTCCAGCCAGACGCCCAAACGTCTTAACCCATCCTCAATCCGCAACCACTCGCCAATGACCGCGCCAAGCAGCAAACTGATCAACACCACCAGAGCATTCTGTGTGTCCAAAAACATTTTCAAGCCGAAGGCAAGGGTAAACAGACCCAGCCCAGCCATTACGGTCTGGCGTAAGCGCTCGGGCAGTCGGCTGCCCAGCACCAGGCCAAGCACTCCGCCAACCAGAATGGTGATGACGTTGATGATTGTGCCAGTCATGTTTCCCGTCGTTTTGCCAATGTGGGGCGTGTTTTGTTATTCACCTGCGTTTCGTATAATTCAAGCACAAAACACAGGGAGGACAAACGGTTCAGGTAAGGAATAAGGTGTGGATTTTGCAATCCTTCCTGTTCGTTCAATTCTACCACCCGTCTTTCAGCCCGGCGGCAAATGGCTCTAGCCAGGCTGAATGCTCCCCCGGCAACCGTATCCCCCGGCACAATAAATTCTCGCGGCAATTCAATTTCTTCGCTCAGTTCATCGGCCTGTTGTTCGAGCCAGCGAACATGTTCGGCAGTAATTGAACGAAATTGCCCGGCATTTTCCGGCGTAGCGGCGACTTCCGCCATCAGTTGATACAATTCTCGTTGAATTTGAAGAACCAGCCCGGCAATGTGTTGATCCTGGGTAAGACTGCGCGCAAAACCTAATGCAGCAGAAGTTTCATCCAAACAACCGAGCGCCTCGATGCGCAGGTGATTTTTGGAAACCCGCCCCTCACCCAGTAGTCCGGTTGTACCGTTATCACCATTACCGGTAAAAAATCGTTTTTTGCTCATTCAGAAATCCCTCTTCCAGTTTTCATATAAAGATACCAGAACGAGGAAGCAGGGAAGCGCTCTTGTAGACCCTTTTGCCAGATGAATTCTCCCGGCTGGCTGAGTGAACGGAGAACCTCATCAGCACTTTGCAGTTTCAGCCTTTTTTCAGGAGGTAAATCGCCAATCTCTTTCCCCAACAACTCCAAAATGACCCGCTGGCGGACATGAAAGGAGTAATCCGCAGGTAACACCCGCCCGTCTTCTCTCTGTAAATCATCCACATAGTGCAGCCAGAGCCGCAAACGCTGCTCCCACTCTTTACGGCATTTGTTGAGCCACGCCGATTTCCACCGCTGGCGCACTTCGTCAATTCTCTGCAAAGCTGTTTGAAGAGAAGGTTCAGCCAAATCCTCCTTGCTGAGGCGGGCAAGGCTTAAGAGTAAATTACCGGGCGTTAATTGATCTGAATCCCCGCCCAGCATTGCCCCTTTTTCGCGCTGCAGCGGCCAAAACAATACTTCCGAGAGCAGGTAATCTTCCAAAACCTGCGCAGCGGATTGAAGAAAGGCCGCGTCATGAGAAAGGGAAGTCATTGGTCAAAATCCTGAACTCAGGGGGTAGGTGTTACCGCTGCCGGGCGACTGGAAAGATACCATTCCAGCAGGGTGGTAAAGCGGTCACTGCTTTCCAGCAACGGCCCCATCCGCACCCCTTGCACCTGTCGGTCTACGCCGTAGTTGTAGACAGGGTAAAACAGCGGCAGCGCCGGCAATTCATCAGCAAAGATCACCTGAAAATTACGGTAAAGACGGGCACGTTCGTTCAGGTCAAGGGTAATACGGGCTTCCTCCAGATATTCGCTGGCAATTTTGTGATCCCACTGGGTGTAGTTTTGCCCACCCGTGGCCTGAATGGAGTCCCAAAACGGATAGGGATCAGGATCGGGAGAGCGGGTAAAATTCAAATCCACCAGAGCGGCCTGATAATCTCGCAGGGTCAGGTGTTGTTCAATGATGTCCGGATAGGGTAAAAACTCCAGCGTGACCTGCACGTTCAACGCCGCCCAGTCCTGCTGGATGGCTTCAGCAAGGGCTCGGTAACGAGCCGTATCCGGCACCAGCATTGTAAATTGAAGCGCATCGCCGTCCTTGCCGATCCGCACCTCACCGCCTTCGGCTGGCAGGCTATAACCGGCATCTATCAAGATCTGTCGGGCGCGCTCCGGATCATAATTGACCCGCGGCAGACCATCGTAATATGCCCACGTACCGGGGAAGATTGGCCCATCCGCCAGAATGGCCTGACCACCCAGCACCCGATCCACCAGATACTGACGGTTGATTCCCAGATACAGCGCCCGCCGTATTTCGGGATTCTGTAAAAAGCCTGCTTCGGGATTTTTGTGATTGAAAAGAATCAAACTGAGTTCTGGTTTTCGACCGGTGTAGATTGCCAAATCTCGCTCGGCAAGCGCCGAAGCAAGCACATCCTCGCTGATTGAGCTGATTCCCATCACCCGGTCAGCCTGATAGGCCTGTAAAGCCGAAGCAGCGTCCGGGAAGTAGCGGAAGATGACTTGCGGAATAAACGGTTTTTTGCCGTAATAATCTTCAAAGGCCAGCAGGGAAACCCCCACAATTTGACCGTCTTCAACAATCAACTGATCAAAACGGTACGGTCCGGAACCCACCGGTTGGATATTGAATTGCAAGTCACGGATCTGATCAATCGTTCGGCCGCCTAACAAATGCTGAGGAACAACGCCAAAAGTCAAATAGTCCAAAAATGGAGCAAACGGTTCCGGAAGTTTGAACTGGATGAGGGTTTCGCTTAATTGTACAACTTCTACATCGCGCCAAAAACGCTGCAGGTCTGCCGGCACAATTTCGCCGCCGTTGCGCAGCAACTCAATGGTGAAGACAATATCAGCGGCAGTTAACGGCTGACCATCATGCCATTTGGCTTCCGGTCTGATCTCAAAGTTGTAAATTGTCCCGTCCTGAGAAATTCCCCAAGAGGCGGCTAAATCGGGCACCGGAATGCCGCGTTCATCAAAGGACAACAGACGGCTGTAGAGAAGGCGGTCCACATCCCGGTCAGCCGGATTGTAAAAATCCAGGATGGGGTTTAATCGCTGTAAAGAACCAATCAACGCTTCGGTGTAAAAACCGCCGGTGACCGGTTCCGGCACGATTTGAGTTACCCCCTCCGGTTGCTCACTGAGCAGCAAAATTCCAACCACCAAACCGGTCAGAAGAATTATGAGGATTTGCCAGCGAAATTTTTTCATTTTCAGTTAAACCTAAAAGGGCGATTTCCCCAGAAAGGTGCCAATCGCCCTTAACTGTATGGAGTATATCCTGATCTTGAATCCCTGCTGCTTGATTCAGGAACCAATGGCAACCGAAAGGAGTGTAAGGATGACGAAGAGAATCGCCAGTCCGATGGTGATCAGGAAAACGGTTTTTTCCAGACCGCGCCGAGCCGTGAAAACCTGACTGCTATCTGCACCGGTCAAACCGCCGAGACCGACGCCTTTATTTTGAAAGATCACGCTCGCAATCAACGCGATTGAGATTATAATCAAAGCAATGTCAATGTAATTTACCACGCTCGTTCCTCCTTAATCTTGAACGACCCGATTATACCGTTTCAGGGTGGAAATCGTCAACCATCATGCACGAACTGGTCACCAATCTGCACATGCACACTCGCTATTCTGACGGCAGCGGCCTGCATGCCGACATTGCCCGGGCTGCCTTGCAAGCGGGTTTGGATGTCGTCATCGTAACCGATCATAACGTATTGGTCAACGGCTTTGAAGGCTATCACCGCAAAAATGGCAAGATCCTGCTGATGCTGATCGGAGAAGAAGTCCACGATCAGGCGCGCCTGCCGCAGAAATCGCATTTGCTGGTGTTGGGTTGTAACCGGGAAATGGCTCGTTTTGCAGACGACCCGCAGCGCCTGATTGACCGCGTTCGTGAAAGTGGCGGGCTTTCCTTCATTGCTCATCCCCGCGATCCGGCTTTACCGCTTTTCCATGAGGAAGATATTTCCTGGGATGACTGGCAGGTGACCGGTTACACCGGCATTGAATTGTGGAATGGACTCAGCGAACTGAAAACCCAAATCAAAAACTGGGGCGATGCCATTTTTTACGGTTTTTTCCCACAATACCTTGCCCACGGCCCCCACCCGGAGGTGCTGGCGCGCTGGGACGATCTGCTCAGGCAAGACCACAAAGTTGTTGCGATTGGCGGCTCCGACGCCCACGCGCTGGATATCCGCCTCGGCCCATTTCGTCGAATCATTTACCCCTATGAATTTCATTTCCGAGCGATCAACACCCATTTGTTGACTCCTGAACCCCTCAGCGGAGACCTCACCGCCGATCGCAAGATGATTTATCAGGCCTTCCAGCAAGGGCATTGCTTTATCGGGTATGATTTGCCAGCTCCCACACACGGTTTTCGCTTCAGTGCACAAGGCAAAAACGGCAAGGCCATCATGGGTGATGAACTGATGATGGATAGCGCCATTACTCTGCAAATCCGCCTCCCGCTTAAAACGGAGTGCAATTTACTGAAAGATGGAAAAGTCATCAAAACATGGACAACCCACGAGGTTTGTACTCACATTACTCGTGAACCGGGCATTTATCGGGTGGAATGCTACCTCAATTATTTGGGCAAACGGCGTGGCTGGATTTTCAGCAACCCCATTTACCTGCGTCCTCCGCGCTGGCGCACCAACCCATTCCAGGGGTCACAATGGTCACAAACAACGTTACCCGCCTTCTAACTGCAAAAAAGATCCCTTTTGAGGCTTTTGAACTGCCCAACGAAAAAATCAGCGGAATGGATACTGCCCGTTTGCTGGGGGTTGACCCGAACCTGATTTATAAAACCATCGTCGTCACCCGAGAAAAAGGCGGTAAACCCATTCTGGCGGTCATTCCTGCCCCTCATCAGGTGGATTTGAAAGCTCTGGCAGCTTTTTTAGGGGAGAAAAAGTTAAAACTCCCCAGTCAGCGCGAAGCCGAACAGCTGACCGGTCTGCAGGCTGGAGGTATCTCCCCGCTGGCCTTGTTGCAACGCGGTTTTCAAGTAGTGCTGGATGAGGCCGCCATGCAGCACGAGAAAATTCATGTCTCCGGCGGGCAGCGCGGGCTGAACATCCGCCTGCCGGTGAAAGCGCTGATTGAGCTGACCCGCGCTCGCACCGCTGTGATCAGCAGTCCCCGCGGGGAGAGCAGCGATCAGGATTAACCCTTGATGACAATTACCGGGCGCAGCCGGGCAACTTTGCGGGCAATGCCCGCCCCGTTAACCGTTTCGACCACTTCATCTACATCTTTATATGCCATCGGCGCTTCTTCCGCCAGCCCGGACATTGAACCGGCCCGCACATGAATACCGGATTGTTCCAGGTCGTTGCGCAGGCGTTCACCGCGGAAGTCTTTTTTCGCTTTGTGGCGGCTGAGCACCCGCCCGGCCCCGTGACAGGTAGAACCCCACGAACGCGCCATGCTGTCCTCAGTGCCAACCAGTACCCAGGATGCCGTCCCCATACTGCCCGGCACCAGCACCGGCTGACCGATTGGTTTATACACATCCGGCAATTCGGGGTTGCCCGGTCCAAACGCACGGGTTGCGCCTTTCCGATGCACACACACTTTCATTTTCCTGCCATTGACGTCGTGGGTTTCCACTTTACCCATGTTGTGGGCAATATCATAAACCTGATGCAACTGCCAGCGCAGCCCGCTGCCGGCAAAAACCTCCTCAAAAGCGCGCCGGGCATGGTGCGCAAGAATCTGCCGGTTGCAGAACGCATAATTTGCGGCTGATCGCATGGCAGCCAGATAATTCTGCCCCTCAGGGCTGTCTAACGGGGCACATACCAGTTCACGGTCGGGCAGCTGGATGCCATAGCGTTTGACAGCAGATTGTAAGTCCTGCACATAATCGGTGCAAATCTGATGACCAAAACCGCGCGAACCGCAGTGGATCATCAACGTAAGCATGCCTTCCTGCAAACCCATCGCTGCAGCGGCTTCGCCATCAAAAATCTGATCCACGACATCCACCTCAATAAAGTGATTGCCTGCCCCGAGCGTTCCCAGCTGAAGCATGCCGCGCTGTTTGGCACGCTGGCTGACCTTACCCGGGTCAGCCCCTTGCAGGCAGCCACCCTCTTCAGTGCGGTGTAAATCCTCCTCGCTGGCCATGCCCTTCTTCAACGCCCAGCGCGCACCCTGCCGACAGACCGCATCCAGTTCGGCCGTGGTTAAGTGGATGGAACCTTCACTTCCTACGCCGCTGGGACAATATTGATTAAGCGCGTTCGCCAGATCATCTAATCGCTCTTCTGCCGCCTCCAAGGGTATGGTGGAAGCCAGCAGGCGCACCCCGCAGTTAATGTCATAGCCAATTGCCCCCGGCGAGATGACCCCGCTCGGATAACGCGTGGCCGCCACTCCACCAATCGGAAAACCATAACCCTGATGCATGTCCGGCATCACCACCACCGGTTCAACCACCCCCGGCAGTGTCGCCGCATTGATGGCCTGCTCAATGGATAAATCCTGCAAGGCAGCTTCCAGCAGCCGCCGGGTGACAAACAGCCGCACGGCTACGCGCATATCTTGCCGATACGACCTGGGAATCTCCCACTCATATTCGCTAATTTTGTTCAGGTCCTGAATTCGAATCATGGCTCACCTCGCTACACATCAAACACCAAGCGGGCTTCCAATCCATCTTCGCCGCGTTGCACGACGAGATTGTGAAAGGTAACTGCCTTAATCGGTTTTTCGATGCTGCGGATTGGTTTACCCCATAATTCGGCAATTAACCTGTTGCCATTTAATTTTAAGGGAAAATCCTCGAAACCGATTCGCTCAATTTCCAGATAAAATAGAATTTCATTCAAAAAGCCTACCAGCAGACTTTCATCATCTTCAGCCGATAGATAAAGTTCCACTTTTTTATGGACAGGTTCATCCTCCAATTTCAACCCCATCAGGGCATTCATCCCGATGGCAGCCTGCCGGAACAGCTCCTCCCGATTCGGCGCCCAAACTCTCAGCGCCCAATCCGCAGTATGTTGAAGTTCCTCAAATCCGGCCTGGTTCATCTTCTTTCCTCGACTGGTCTTATAATTATAAAGTATGAAATCCCGTCTTGATGATATCGAGTCCCGCCTCAAAGATTTGATCGAAAACCGCCTGGTTGGGCTGGCGTGGCGTAAGGAGCACTCCCCGCTGGCAGTTCTCATCGTCGAAGCCCTGCGTGAACAATTGCTGGCGGAAACCGACGAAAATCTCCCCCTGCCCAACGTTCTGGTGTTTGCCATGCACCCGGAAGAAGCAGCCACATGGCAGAACAATCCCGAATGGATGACATGGTTGAACCAAACCTTGCTCGAAACCGTGCGTGAATCGGGCGCATCCTTTGCTGCCCCGCCGGTGATTCAGATCGTTGCAGATCCCCGTCAGCCGCCCGGCAACCCGCGCATCACCGCCGCTTATCAGGATACTCTACCCGGCTCGACCGCCGTGCTGCATCTTTCAAACGAAAGCGTCACCAGCCAATCCACCTCAGACAGACGGGCTTACCTGATACTGCACGGCAGTCAATTCTTTCCTCTGGATCAACCGGTCATCAACATCGGCAGACGCAATGACAACCACTTAGTCATCGAAGACCTGCGGGTTTCCCGTGCTCATGCGCAGATCCGCCGCACTAAAAATCAAACCATCTTGTTCGATCTCAACTCTTCCGGCGGGACCTTTGTCAACGGACAACGCATCACTCAAACCACCCTCTTTCCGGGGGATGTCATTTCGCTGGCAGGTTTCATGCTGATTTATGGCGAGGATAGCGGTGAATCTTCCCCGGTTGGCGGAACATCCCCTGCCCAACCTCCGGTATAATGCCAGCATGAGCGCCATTGCTGTCCTCGTTTTACGCATCCTGTTCGCCCTGCTGCTGTATGCCTTTTTGTACTGGGCTTTCAGCGTCATCTGGCGGGATTTGCGCCTGAAAACTCAGGAGTTCACCCACGAAGCCCTTCCCGCGCTGCTGATCACCCCGTTGGATGCACCATCCGACGAGGTCACCCGCTTTCAGACCAGCGAAGTGATTTTGGGACGCGATCCGGGCTGTAATCTGCCGGTTGCTCACGAGACCGTCTCGGCGCGCCATGCCCGCTTTACTTTCCAGCAAAATCAATGGTGGGTCGAAGATTTGAATTCGACCAATGGCAGTTTCCTGAATGGAGAACGGTTAACCACACGGGCTGTCATCGTTTCCGGCGACGAATTACGCTGTGGGCAACTCACTTTCCGCATTGAAATCGAACCCAAAAAATAAAAAATATTCAAAAGGGAGAATAGCATGAGTCAACAAGCCATACTCGGAATCATCGGCGGCTCCGGCCTGTATCATTTTGAAGGACTGGAAGATGTCCAGTCCATTGAAGTCAACACCCCGTTTGGTAAACCCAGTGCCCCCATCCTGATCGGCACCCTTGAAGACAAACGGGTAGCCTTTCTCGCCCGGCATGGGATTGGGCATCACATTCTGCCATCGGAGGTCAATTACCGCGCCAACATTTTCGCCCTCAAACAGCTGGGCGTTCGCTTTGTGATCGGTGTCAGCGCCTGTGGATCGCTGCGCCATGATTACAAACCCGGCAATTTCGTGATCCCCGACCAGGTGATAGATTTTACCCGCGACCGCAAACGGACATTCTTTGGTGAAGGGCTGGTGGCGCACATCAGCACGGCCGACCCCTATTGTGCAAGTCTCTCCCGCCAGTTGTACGAAGCCGCGGTAAGTACTGGGGTTGAAGTCCATCAGGGTGGAACTTTCATTACCATAGAAGGACCCCGCTTTTCAACCCGCGCCGAATCGCACCTATTTCGTGCCTGGGGCATTTCCATCATTGGGATGACCACCTGCCCGGAGATCTTTCTGGCACGCGAGGCCGAAATGTGCTATGCCAGCCTGGCGCACATCACCGATTACGATGTCTGGCATCTGGCAGAAGAGCCGGTCAATGTTGAGATGGTCATCCGCACCCTCTCTCAAAATACGGCTGCCGCCCAGCAAACCATTCGCACGCTGGCAGCCCAGCTTGACGAAAACACCGACTGTGACTGCAGCTCTGCGCTTGAAAAAGCGCTCATCACCGATCCAGCCCGCATTCCACCGGAAACACGTCAAAAACTCTCGTTACTGGTGGATAAATACCTCAAACCGTGAGATTCCTTTTCCCTCCGGCTGCTGCCACTCAAAACCCCTTGGAGCGCAGGCTGATCGGGTTAGCCGCGCTGGCGCTCACCCTTTACAGCCTGATTTTGACGCTCTCCCCGGCGGTCAGACTGCATACCTTTCAGGTTGAGTACCGCTGGCTGCACTGGATTGGCTGGGCAGGCTGGCTGGCGCTTTTCAGCCTGGCTTATCGCTTTCTTAACCGCCAGTTAGAAGAGCACGACCCTTACCTCCTGCCAGTCACCGGCCTGTTGAGCGGTTGGGGATTGCTCACCATTTACCGGCTGGATAGCCAATTAGGCAACCGCCAAACCCTTTGGCTGACCGTCGGGATGATTGCCCTGATTCTCATAAACCGCTATCCACAGGTGTTCAGCTGGCTGCGCCGCTATAAATATCTCTGGCTGACGGTTGGTTTACTGCTGACCGCGCTCACTTTTTTACTGGGCACTTATCCGCCCGGCGAAGGCCCGCGTCTGTGGCTGGGCTGCTGTGGTCTTTACTTGCAACCATCCGAGCCGTTAAAGTTGCTGCTGGTGATTTATCTGGCAGCCTATCTGGCAGATCGCATCCCCTTCCATTTTGGGCTGCCCGCCCTGCTTGCCCCCACCCTGATCATGACCGGTTCGGCTGCCCTGATGCTTGTGCTTCAGCGCGATCTTGGCGCTGCCACTCTCATCATCGGAATTTATACGCTTGTGATTTTCCTGGCTGCCGGTCGCAGAAGGATTTTAATCATCAGTGGATTGTTTTTGCTGGCTGCGACAGTGGCAGGCAGCCTGGTTTTCGACATCATCCGCCTGCGCATTGAAGCCTGGCTTGACCCATGGGCTGATCCTGCCAACCGTTCCTTTCAAATCGTCCAGTCCCTGATTTCAGTTGCCGCCGGGCGATTGCTGGGCAGCGGGATAGGACTTGGCAGCCCTGCGCTCGTGCCGGTAGCCCATTCCGATTTTATCGCCGCCGCAATTGCCGAAGAAAGCGGGCTGGC
>NZ_JBRCOK010000021.1:0-9097 GCF_053501535.1 Bellilinea sp.
GCAGGATAGGGGTGAAAGCCTGAGTTGGGCTGGGGGTGGGGAAAAGGGCAGTTTGTGCCATGGATAAAGCGGTTGCTTGAATGTCCTCGGTTGGAGTCAACGGCTGGCTCGGCTGACAGGCAGTCAGAAGGGCCAGCGCAATCAATCCCAAACCCATGAGCATTATCCAGATAAGCCGGTGTTGATTTGGCATGAATCCCATCCTTAAAGAGTAATCTCACGGTGCTGGCGGGCCGAGTCCAGCGCTGCCAGCGCGATTTGCAGGGCACGCTCGCCGTCCGCCAGCGTACAAAGCGGCTCGGCTTCGCCGCGCACCACTTCCAAAAAATGGCGCATCTGTGCCAGGAACATCCAGTTGCGCTCAAAATCGGCTGGCGGGTGAGCCTGATGCGGCTGAGGTTCACCAACCCGCTGCCAGCTCAAAAGGCCGCTGGCATTGTCCCAGTTCAATACGCCTTCGCTGCCGATGATCTGCAAAGTGTGCTGAGCTGGCTGCTGGATGTAGTCCAGATGCACATTCCCAATCGCCTGATTCTGGAAGCCCAATAAAATTTCGGCGACCGCGTCCAGATTCAAGTCCAATTCAGGAATCGAAGCGGTCATGGCGCTGACCGAGTTGATTTCTCCCACAATCATCCGCAAATAATCGAATGGGTGACAAAGGGTCAGGATAACCCCGCCGCCCAGTTCCGGCCGGGCAGCGTAACTCTGGCGGTAATCCTCCCAGGGGTGCCAGTTGGGCAGGTATTCGCCCCAGTGCGCCCGCACCGCCAGCGGACGCCCAATTTCACCCGCCGCAATCACCCCCGCAGCCGTGCGCAGGGTGGGGTGAAAGCGAAATTGAAAACCCATCAGCAGCTGTCCGCCGCCCTGCTGCAATGCCCGGCGCAATTCATCTAACCCATTCAAATCATGGGAAATCGGTTTTTCCATGAGGATGTGACAACCCTGTCGGGCTGCCGGAATCGCCACCGAAAGGTGCAGGGCGGTCGGGTTGGAGATGATCACTGCATCCGGGCGGTGACCCAGGGCAGCCTCCAGACTGGATTCGGTGGGAAATTGCTCAATTTCATCGGTTGGCAGGGTGGAGCGGTGTGTGCGGTAGAGGACGATATCACGCTCACCCAGCGCAAGCAGGTTGCGTAAATGCCTGCGTCCAATCGAACCAAAGCCGGCAATCAAAAACCTCATTGTATCCTCATACCAGAGAAAGCAGATATTCAGCCGTGCGCCTTCCGGCGCTGCCATCGGTAAACGTAACCTCGCGTTCGACGAAGCGGCGGCGTGCCTCGCGGTCGGCATTGGGCTGAGTCAGGTAAAAATTGACCGCTTCGCACACCTGATCGGCATTCAAGGCCACCCGCCCGGCGCCCGCCTGACGGAAACGCAAATGAGTCGGCCATTCGGCAATTTCCGAAAGCGCCAGTGAAAACTTACCGGGCGTGTTCCAGCCGCCGGGTGTATCAATGCAAACACTGACGATCGGCCGGTCGTGAATGGCAGTTTCCACCACCATGGTGGAATAGACAGTCAGGAAGACATCCGCGTGCGCCATCATTGAGGATTTTTCCGGCATGTCCTCGCCGGAGTAATACCCCAATTCTCCGCCCAACGGCACCGGCTCGACCAGATGAACATGAGGCAATTCCCGCACCAGTTGACGAACGCGGTACGCCTCTTTTTCGTAGAGCGAACCGGGGATGAAATGATTGGGGTGCAAGCGGATGAGCAGCTGGGCCGGCTGTACCAGCCGTTCTTCGGCCACCAGCCGCGCCAGGGCTTCGATATTGGGGTAATTGGGCGCAAAGGTAACAAAACTGGAAGCATACGCCAGCAATTTTCGCTGCGGGTCAAGCCCGTGCAGGGCAAAGTATTCCTCACGGCTCATCTGCCACTGCTTGCGGAAGTAGCCATCATAGGTAGGTATGCCGCCGATGTTGACCCGTTCCGGCTGCCAGTCTGAACCCAGCACCAGTTCTTCTTTTTGAATTTCCGACCAGCAGGTGGCGTAATCCACCGGCGCGCCGGGCAGACGGTAACTGCTGGGGTTATCCCAACCGATAATGGCGGTTGCGGTGCGCACCCCGCGCTGCGCCGCCTCACGCAGCAGATAGCGGTCCAAACGCCAGCCGGGGGTGCTGGCGACCACCAGTGAGGGTTGATACTTCTCGAACAGGTCGCGGTAAATTTGCGGTGTATAGCGCATTTGCAGCCCGATCAGCGCCCGCCGGGCAGGCGCTGAATTTCGCAGCAGGGCAGTTGCCGCACGAATGAAAGGCATCAGCAGTTTACCGCGCCGCGAGGTTTCATGCTGCATCTGCCGCAGGTGGCCGTCCATGGCATTGGTGTTGATGCGCCGCGAGCCGCCCATCCAGCGCAAAAAGTGCAGCCAGTATTGCAGGCTGTGGTCGTGATTCTCGAAGTAGTGGCGCGCCTGCCTGAGACGCAAACCCTCCACCGTCAGGCCCGGCTGCCCAAAGCGGCGCTGAATTTGCTCAACCAGCCCGTCATCGGTCAGCAGCACCACTTCAACACCGCCCTGCAGCAGGGTGGGCAGCACGTCCGTTTGCAGGAAGTAAACCACCGCCAGACCATGGTCAGCACTGATGAAAATGCGTTTCTTCGTCATAGAAAGTAAGATTTCATCTCCCGTTATCACTGGCGGTCATAATACCAGCGGAAAATTGAATCGTACAGCGCCAGCAGAAGACGGCGCAGCGGGGGGAAATCCAGCAGGGCATGGCGGCGCATGGCTTCACGGGGCTGCTGCACCGGCTTTTCCGCCTTCAAGCCGCGCAAGGTATTGCTCAGGTTCATTGCATACGGTCGGGTGGGCATCAGCCGCAGCAAACCGGCTTCGTTCATACGCTGATCCAGTTGTTTAACCTGTCCCATTGGGCGATTCATCTCAAAAGGCAGAAACTGTGCCAGGGTGGACTTATAAGCCGCAAATTGCCAGTGGGATGCGCCGGCAATCGCCTGCACGCCGCGGTAGGTCAGCCGCACATCCTGCGTAGTTTCGTACCGCTGGCGGATTTCTTCCTCATTTTGTCCCAGACTGAGATCAAATTCGAGAAAAACCTCCCACGGAATGAAATGCCCGCGTTCGACCTGCACATCCGGCTGGGCTTCTGCCCATGCCAGTGTACTGCTGTAAAATTCCGGGTTGGTACGGAAGGGACGCGCCGTCACCATGCCCACATTTGGAAAAGTTTCCAGCAATCGCACACTCTCACTCAACCAACCGGGGTAGAACAACACATCACTGTCAGCATAGGCAATGATTTCGCCCGGCGCACCACTGAGGATGATATTCCACGCCCCGCCTTTGCCGAGATTCTTTTCGGAAAGAATCAGGTACTGGATGTTACCCGCACGCTGTTCAGCCAGCAGCCAGTCCTGTACCTCGGCACACGAACCGTTATCGAACACCAGCAGGTCAAACGGCAGTCCGGCATCCTTGCGTGCCGAGTCAAGGCAAACCTTCAACACATCCAGTGTTTCGGCATAAAAACCGCTCAGAAAAGGAATATAACTCAGCACAGCAACTGTGATGCGTTCGGGTCGGGCTACATCTTTGACGAATTTGGCAGGGTTCTGACCAATGCGCATTTCACGAAACCTCAGAAAGGGTACGATGCAGAAATTGATACAGGCGCACCAGCCGGCGGCGCAAAGCGGGTTTACCCGCCAGCCAAAAAAGTATTCGCTCTACTGGATGCAGTTTTTGCGAAGTGTGAGTTTTTTTCAGTGTAGGGGGTTTCACATTTTCCGGCAGGCGTAATTTTTCCAGTTCGGGACGCAGCGCCTCATCCACGACATTGCCCATGTGATAAAGATACGGACGGGTAGTGGTCAGGTGCAGGTAACCACGCCGGTCCAGTTCCACATCCTGATAAGTATCTTCTTTGCGGGAAAGCTGCAGGGAAGCCGGCAAGGGTAGAATTTCCTGCAGCACCGCACGCCGCGCTAAGAACTGCTGATGAGAATTGCCGCCCAGAAAGGCTTGCACACCAGTTTCAGTGTTCGTCACCCGATCCAGCTGCATTCTGCGGTAAACTTTCTCCCGTTCGCCGCTGATTCCCCGCCCGCGGCAGTATTCATCCAGAATCCAGTCTTCAGGCTGCACCTGATCAAAGTGAAAACGCGCGTCAGTCGTTTTCCGAAAAGCCGTATTGCCCTTATCCTCCTCCCAGTCGGGAAAGACCACCTGTGCGCCAATCATGCCGATATTGGGAAAGTTTGCTTCGATCTTCCACGATTCTTCCAGCCAGCCGGGGCGGAAAAGCATGTCCGAATCGGTGTAACAAACCCACTGATTGGGAATACCGGACAGGATGAAATTCAAAGCGCCGGTTTTGCCCAGATTGTGCTGCGAAAGCACCAGCCAGTCAATCCAGCCGGTTTCATGTAAAGATTGCAACTCGCGTTTTACCTCAGCACAACTGCCGTTATCAAACACCAGATAATTAAATGGTTCTGAGGTGTATTGATGCACACTGGCAAGATGATAAAGAAACACTTCCAGAGAATGGGCGAAATAACCCTCCTGAAAGGGAATATACACCAGTGTGGCAATTGCCAGGCGCTGAGGCTGGTAAGCAGGCATATCCAGTTTTGCCGGGTTTTGTCCTTGCCGCATAAGTCCCTCCCTACAACCTGCCTTCACGGTACTCGCGGTAGGCTTTACGTGGGTGAAGCAGGAAATAAAGCCCTACCGCCAGTGGATAGGAGTGCAATTTAATCAATGGGAAAATTTCTACCTCACGCCAGAAACGCCGCCACGAAAACGGAGGTCGTACCAGTTTTCCATTGACCAGGTGATGGCTCACATCGCTCAGTTCAAAGATGGTGCGTCTGCCCCCTGCCAGCCGGACATTTTCCAACGTTTCCGGATGTTTATAATGCGGCTGACCGCCCGGTAAATGACTGTAATCGTGATTTTGATGCACAATGAAGACATCCTTTGAGGCATCCACCACCGGAAAGCCCTGTGAGCGTCCGGCGTAAATCATCCAGTTATCCCAGCCGGCGCGTCCGATGGCAAAAGCCGGTATATCATTAAAACACTCACGCGGAAAGAGAAAATAATCCGAGCCGGTAGCCTTGTGCAGCTTTCCCTCATGACGGACTCGTTCACGCAGCCGCTCCTGCCATCCTGCCGAAAAGTCCAGCGGTTCATCCACATCCAAATCCCAACGCTGTCCCACTACCAGAAAACGTTGCCGCGTTGCCAGCAAATTGCGCCCCGCGTTGAGAATATCCGAAGTCAGGATAATATCTGCATTCACACAGCACAATAACGGGGCATTGGAATGGCGAGCCAGCGCAAACATGGAAGAAACCAGTGGCGTGCCATAAGCACTGCGTTCCACCTGCGGCAAATGGCGGATGCCGAGTTCGGCAGCCGTTTCGGCCAGCCCCTCCTCCTCGCCAATCACCAGAACCTCCACTTCCTCACCCAGCGCCAGCCAGGAGCGCAGCGCATTGCGCTGAATCATTGCAATGTGCGGGTTGGTGAATGGCTTTGGGGCGGTGAAGATGGTCAACAACGGCATTCTTTATTTCTCCCGTTTGCCAAACCGCTCGTCAAATTCATTAAACCAGTGATGCTGCACGCCGGCATTCAACGACTGAACTTCCGGGTGCTGCAGCCAGACCGGCAGCACCTCCAGCCAGGAGAGCGGGGGATTATTTTGAAAGAGGGCAAACAAAGCCCGCATGGCGGTTAAATCTTCGGCAGTGTCCACCGTCCAGCGCAGGTCACCGTAATCCTGCCCGGCATGGATGACATGCACCTTGAAACGACCTTCTTCTTCGTAAAGATAGGGCATGACATGCTCGCGTTCGTGCGGTTGAGCGGCTTCACGCCAGGCGCGTTCCAGCGCCGTAAAGCTGCACACTTCCGTATCCAGCCCGATTGGAAAAGTGCGTTTCCACGGCGGCGGCAGACGGTTGGCAGCAAAATCCACCTGATATTGAAAGAAGGCCTCAACCGTTTGGTCAATGACCAGCGGGTCAATCAGCGGGCAGTCGGCGGTAATGCGCACGATGACATCCGCAGCGTATGCCCGCGCCGTCTGGTAGAAGCGGTCGAGCACATCGAACAGGCTGCCGCGAAAACAATCATACCCCTGCGCCCGGCAGAATTCGGCAACCGGGTCATCGCTGGTGTCACTGGTGGTGGCCACCACCACCCGCTGAACAGTCTGCGCCAGACGAACCCGCTCGACCACATGGGCAAGCATGGGCTTGCCGCCCAAATCCGCCAGAATCTTGCCCGGCAGACGACTGGAAGTCATCCGTCCCTGAACGATGGCAACCACCTGCGGTTGGATTGAAGTCATTTACTCCTGCTCCTTCAATGGGCTTGGGTGCAATGATGCGGACAATTGTTCAATCTCTAGCGCCAGTTGATAGGCATCCAGCAGTCGCTGGAAGTTGACCTGCCAGTTGGCGCGCTCTTCCGCCAGTCGGCGGGCGGCAAGGCGCATCTCTTTCAACCCCTCCGGCTGACCGGCAGCCCGCAAAATACCTTCACTTAAAGCGCGGTCATCCCCATCGGCAAACAACCAGCCCTCGCGCCCGGGCGTAATCCATTCCCGGTTGGAAGGAATATCCGAAACCAGCACCGGCAAACCGCTGGCCAGCGCTTCCATCAGGGAAACCGAAGAACCGTCGCTATGCGAGGCGCTCACGTACAAATCTGCTGCCTGATAATACTGCGGCAGGTCATCGCCGTTAACCTGACCGCCAAAAAAGACCTGCTCTTGCACGCCTTCCTGCTCAAAGATTGAACGGATCAGGCCGGCCTGTGAGCCGCCGCCCAGCAGCAACAGGCGCAGACGCGGATTCTGGCGGGCAGCCCGCGCAAAGCCGCGCGCCACCACATCCACCCCATACAGCGGCTCCCAGGTGCGCAGCGAAAGCACCACAAACGCATCTTGCCATCCGCGCCTTGCCCGAAACGCGTCTGCCCTGCCGGGCTGAAAGCGGGCAAGGTCCACTCCCCACGGAAAGAGCACCACCCGTTGGGGTGGAAAACCGAATTGAGCGGCCTTCTCTAATACGGTGCGGCAGTCGGCTGCCAGTACAGTGGTGCGCCGCAAGGTAAAGCGGGTGACCCAGCGCATCCACGCCGAGCGGTCAGCATCCAGCAGCAAATCCGAACCCCACGACATACTGACCAGCGGATGGAAGCCGCTCAAAGCCGCCAGAAAAGCAGCCGATTGAATCGGCCCGGCGTGAATCACATCCGGCTGAAGCCGACGGATCACGCGCCGCAGGTCCGCCAACAGGCGCGGATAATCCCGCCATCCAACCGGTTGACGTCCGCCCTGCCAGACCACCTGCTCCACCTGCGGCGGCAGCGGGCGGTCTTCCAGTTGACGGGATTGCCGTTCCAGCCGCAGGTAGTAAATGGTGTGCGGCGTTTGCGCCAGCGCGCTCAAAAAGCGGTGGTCGTGCGGCGTATAATCGCGCGAGAAGTACAGAACTTTCAATCGCCCAAATCCGTCCAGCGAATTTCCTTACCAAACGGCAGATCGCGCAGGGCTTTTGTGCCGATCACACGGTCAATCTCCGGCGGCAGAATGGCCCCGGGGGTGGCCGGGCGTAACACATCAATCATCTCACGGGTGATGACTTCTCCGGCACGAATATCACGGGCAGCACGCAGGCAGCGGCGTTGTAAAATCACCGTTTCGCGCTCATTTTCGGCAACCCGCTTGTCTCCATCTCCCAGCGCCATTTCCAGCTCGCGCGTGCGTCTGACCATTTCTTCCCATGCAATCGGATCAAGCGCAAAGGCATGGTCGGGGCCTTCGCGGGTGTTATCGTCGGTGAAGTGTTTTTCCACCACCCGCGCCCCCAGCGCCACCGCTCCCAACACGGCCGCATGACCGGGGGTG
Source organism: Bellilinea sp. (assembly GCF_053501535.1). NCBI lineage: Bacteria > Bacillati > Chloroflexota > Anaerolineae > Anaerolineales > Anaerolineaceae > Bellilinea > Bellilinea sp. Next base: position 7,911 of record NZ_JBRCOK010000021.1, read on the forward strand.
TGGTCAGAAAGACCCAGTACCACATTCGGGAACATGGCACGATAGGTTTTCAGCACGTTCAGGTGAACGTATTTGAAGTTTTCCACACTGCCGGTGTAGTTGGTGTTGCACTGCATCAGCACCAGTTGCGGGTTAAGCGCCAGAACCGTATGCACGGCGCGCTGAACATCGCCAATATCCGCCGCACCGGTCGCCAGAAAGACCGGTTTGCCTTTGCGGGCAATCCGCTCGATGGCTTCCAGCCAGTCAATATCGCCGGAGCCAATTTTGTAAACCGGCATGTGTTCATCCAGAAAATCAATCGCCTCAAAATCGTAGGGAGCGGAGAAATAGTCTATACCGACTTCCTCACAGGTTTTCTTCAATTCATAGGTCCACTCAAACGGAATGGAAGCCGATTGATAGACTTCAAACACCGAGCGTTTCCAGCTGGCTTGATGAGATTGCTGAGATCCCAGCGATTTGAAGCCGTAATCCGAAACAATTTTCGGCGCAGCAAAGTTCTGGAATTTGGCGGCATCGGCGCCAGCCTGTTTGGCAAGTTTTATCAGGTACTTGGCACGTTCCAGACTGCCGTCATGGTTGGCGGCAATATCCGCCACAAAGTAGGTGGGATGCTCATCCCCGATCAGACGATTTCCAATTTTGATTTCAACAGACATCTTGCCGTCTCCTTCTTTACAGAAATTAGACCGATTGTGTCAAGCGGCCGTCCGCCAGCGAGCGTACCCGCTGCGGATAGCCGTCTAAATACAATTGATAAAAACGATCCAGCGCGGCAGCCTGATTGGGCGGCGGTTCGCCCAGGGCGGCACAGAGTTTCTCGGTGCGCAGGCGCAAATTCGGCGAACGACGCGCAACCAGCCCGCCTTCCATCACCGAAACCGGCTCAATCAGGCTTTCATCCAGTCCAAAACGACGGGCGATACTCACCCCAAACTGATATTTGGACTGACACTCACTGCTGACGACATGAAACAACCCCTCCGCACCCTTTTTCACCAGCCGTAATAAAAGATCAGCCAGTTGAGTGGCTTCCAACGGACAAAAGAACACATCCGTAAAGCCACTGACCGGCCTGCCTTCTTTCAAGTTATAGAAGAAGAACTCCCCCAAACTGCGTTGACCGGAAAGACTCCAGCCGTAAAAGTTTACGCGTGCGACAATCGCCTGCGGGCAGGCTTCCA
>NZ_JBRCOK010000022.1:0-35619 GCF_053501535.1 Bellilinea sp.
AGTTCGGGATAAATCCTCTTCCTATTCCTTTGAGGATGTTTGACCCCCACCTGCACCTCCCCCTAAATCGCTGGGGCGATTTAGGGGGAGGCGGGAGGGGGTAATTGCTTTACTTGCCGGATCTTGAACATATCCCGAACTCACGTTAAAAATTGATAATTTGTGGGATAATTAGAAGTTGTTACCTCCTGCAAACCTGAACCAGTCTGATGAACAACACCTCACCCCCAACAGAAGAATTTTCCACCCCCCTCAATGCCCTCTCCCAACAAATTGACCAGCGGCGGCGCTGGCTGTATCTGATTGCCGCCTTTCCCGGTTTCCTCTCGGTTGTGTTGATCTGGCTGCAAAAACACGACCAGGAAGTTTTTATCCGCTTTACCTACCCATTTCTGGCAGCCGCTCTGGCATTCTGGTGCATCGGCTTGTTGTGGAAGCGCATTCCCCTCAACCTGATTGAGCGCTCGGTGTTGATTACCACCACACTTTTCTTTTTTTCCAAGTACATTTACTTTCTCTACTTCCACCCCAGTTTGTTCGAACAATGGCAGGAAATTGAAGCCGTTTTCTGGACGTTTGCCTTCTCATTTATTTTGAGTTATATCGTCTTTCCGCGCGGCAGGGCGTTACAGTTTAACCTGCTCTTTTTGGGCATGGTGTTTGTGGGCGGGGCATTGCGCTTTGCCGAATTGGGAAACAATTACACCCTTGAGCTGATTCGGCTGGAAACGCGCATCGCCGGCATCCTCTTTCTGGTCTTTTTACTGGCCAAGGCAAAAGATGACCTGAACCGCTCGCTGGCCGAAGCCAACCGCATTCAGGAGATTGCCTACACCGATTCGCTCACCCTGCTGCCCAACCGGCGCGGCATGACCGCCCTGCTGGAAGAACACCTTGCCCGCCGGCGGCGGTTTGCGGTCATCCTCGCCGATGTCGATTTTTTCAAGCGCATCAACGATACCTTTGGCCACGAAACCGGCGATAAAATTTTGCGCCAGGTGGGTGAATGTCTGCACTACCAGCTGCGCGCCAGCGACGTGATCGGCCGCTGGGGCGGAGAGGAATTCCTCATCCTCGCGCTGGAGGAGGATCAGAAACGCGCCCTGTATCTGGCAAACCGGCTGCGCGAGACGGTTGAATCATACGAATTCACCGACAGCCTGCCGATTACCATGTCTTTTGGCGTAGCGCTCAGCCGCGACCGCGATACGGTCAAGTCGCTGCTTCAGCGCGCCGATCAGGCAATGTACCGCGCCAAAAACAACGGGCGAAATCGGGTGGAATGGGAAATTTCCGATTAAATGATATAATCGAAACGCGTATGAATGCTGTCTTTCGCCGCCGCTGGTTGACCGCAAGCCTGCTGCTGGGTGGGCTGATTTTTCTGCTCAGCCTGAGCCTGATTCAGCCCTCCGCCTCTCAGGCGCAGGTGTTGTACTTTACGCCAACCCCCAACGAAAACGGACAGATTTTTTACACCGTCAAAGAAGGCGATACCTGCATCAGCGTTTCGCTGCTCAATCAGGTTTCGCTGGATGACCTGCGCCGCCTCAACAATCTGGACGCGGCCTGTGTGCTGATCACCGGCAGCAAGCTGCTGCTGGGTACGGTTGAGCCGCAGCCGACCTCAGCCGTGCTGCCCACCGAAACACCGGTTTTACCTTCTCCAACTCCCTTCCGCGGCACCGGCCGGGTGTGCATTGTGCTGTTCAACGATGTGAACGGCAACGCGCTGGCTGAAGAGGGCGAAAGCGCCATCCCCGGCGGAGCGGTCAGCATCACCGACCGGCTTGGGCGCGTTTCGCTGACCGGTGAAACCAGCCCCAGTCTGGAAGAGCCGGCCTGTTTCGACAATCTGGAAGAGGGGGAGTACAATATCAGTGTCGCCATTCCGCAGGGCTATAACCCGACCACCCTGCTCAATTATGCCCTGGAGGTCAGCGCGGGAGATAATTCGGTGCTGGATTTCGGCGCGCAGTTGAGTTCGCAGGCGGTTCCCACGCCGGTCAGCGAGGGCGGGCGCTCGCCGCTCATGGCGGTGATGGGCGGCATCATCCTGCTGGCCGGGCTGGGACTGGCGGTTTACGCCCGCCTGCTGACGCGCAGGTAACCTTCGTTCGGGAAAAGTTTGAGCCCCCCTTTCCAAAAATCGCCTCGGCTATTTTTGGGTCCCATGTCCTTTTGAGCGAGCGCAGCGAGTGCGGCAATCTCCCGCACCGCGGAGGTGCAGGTAGAGGGGGGGACTCCCGTCAGCACTGGTGAGTGTCGCTCCGCTCGGAACGACATAAGCAGTCCCATGTCCTTTTGAGCGAGCGCGGCAATCTCCGGCAGGACCCCCTCCCGCCTCCCCCAAAATCGCAGGGGCGATTTTGGGGGAGGTGCAGGTGGGGGTAATAATCACTGCATGCCAGGTTTTGATCTAATCCCGAACTCACGTTAATTAAGCAAATATGGCGGGGGCAATCCCGCCATTAATTGTACCATGGTGCGTCTGCCTCAAAGAGAACGCAGGTTTTTAGGGGATGCGGATGACGTCCCCGACTTTGAGGGTGTAAGGCGCCTGCAGATTATTGGCAGCGGCAATTGCCATGGGGTCCACATCCCCAAAGTCGCAGGCAATCGAGTAAATCGTGTCGCCGGCTTTGACCGTGTAATCCGCCGGATGGGCTTTCAAGGCGCGCGGCCCCGAAGACCACGTTCCAGTGGCCGGGATCTTCAAAACCGTTCCTTCTGCCGGGCGGGAATTCATGTTGAGGTTGTTGGCGGAGAAGAAAGCGTTGAGATCCAGATTGTAGCGCCGGGCAATGCAGATCGGCCATTCACCTTTTTGCAGGGTGTAGGTTTCGGGGCGGCTGAGGGTTGGCAGAACCGGCAGGGTGGTGGTCGGTTGGGGCACCGGCGTGTCGGTGACGACAATGATTGGCGTCGCCTCGCCGGGTTCTTGCGGCGTCGTTTCCTGTGGCTGGGCGGTTGGCTGCTGGGCAGCCTGCGTCTGCTGGACGATTTCGGTCAGCCGCTGGTTTGGATCAACCGTAGCAATCGGGAACGGGATTTCGGAGGTGGCGGTGGCTTCGCCGGGTTGTTTGGTGGTGGCAGAACGGGTACAGGCAGCCATGCTCACCACAACCAGAATACTGATCAGCGCCACTACAAAAAGGTTCTTTTTCATCTTCATTCTCCTTCTGAGGTTACGAATTCCCGAATTTCGTGTGAACTTTCCTCAGGATTTCATCGCTTGCAATGATACTAGCATAAGCATTATCCTGCGTCAAGCGAAGATTCGGGGGCAATTTCATGACTCCATGCAATAAGTATGCCAGATTTTGAATTTTGAGTGTTGAAAAAATACGGGTAAAATTTAATCAAACCCATTCGATAGCAGGGATTTGCCCAAGAAAATGAATATTTACTTTTCCTGTTCCATCACCGGCGGAAGAAAGGACCAGCCGGTTTATGCAGCCATCGTTCAGGCTTTACTGGAGGACGGGCATCACGTCCCAACGGCTATCCTTGCCAGTCCGCGAATACTGGATATGGAAATCGTTGTTGACCCGCGCGAGGTGTACCGCAGGGATGTCAACTGGGTGCAGGCGTGTGATGCGTTGATTGCCGAGGTGAGTACTCCCTCTCATGGTGTGGGTTATGAAATTGCACTGGCTTTGATGCTGGAGAAGCCGGTGCTTGCCTGTTACCGGGCGGGGGCGGCGGTTTCCAAAATGATTCTGGGTAACGATCATCCGCGTCTTAAAATTGGCATGTACAGGGATGTTACTGAGGCTGTCATATTGACGCGTGACTTTTTACGGGGTTTGTAATGTGAATAAGGTCATCCAAAAACTATGATGAAACACAATAACCAATGTCAGACCTTTGCGGTATCATAACGCATGGAGACGCAGACATCCGGACACCTCCAAATTTAGCTCATCGCTGTCTCCTCCTTTGGCGAATGCCTCCGCCGGGTAACCTCACCGCCCCCGGCGGAGGCTTGCTTTAAATGCAAGCAGGATCGGTTTGGTCAGCCGAAAATGAAGGTGGAGAATCAGCTTTCCACAATCGGCAGGACAATGGTGAAAGTTGTACCCTGACCTACGGTGGATTCGACCCAGATGCGCCCTTCGTGACTTTCGACAATCGAGCGGACAATTGCCAGCCCCAGACCGGTGCCGGCAACCTCGTTGTTGACATTGCTGGCACGGTAAAATTTATCGAATATGAACGGCAAATCTACGGAAGGGATGCCAATCCCTTCATCCTTGATTTGCAGGATGATCTGATTTTGTTCCATCTCCCCGTAGATTTCGATTTTTCCACCGGGTTGGGAATACTTGATGGCATTATCTATCAGGTGTTCGAACATCTGACGAATCTGCACGGGATTACCGTAAAAAGGCGGCATGGGGGATGGCAGTTTAATTTCCAGCGTATTTCCCTTGCGCGCCAGCGCCTTGCGGAAGTTATCTGCGGCCAGATCGAGAATCTGGCGCAGGTCAAAGGTTTCTTTACGGGTATCAAAACCGGCTTCAATGCGCCCCAGATTGACCAGATCATCCACCAGATGGGTGATGTTCTGCACGCTGGTTTGCACGCGGCGGATGAATTCCTGCTGTAATTCGTTGACCGGCCCCGCCCGTTCAATTAGTTCGGCGTATCCCAAAATAGCGGTCAGCGGGGAGCGTAAGTCGTGGGAAACGGTGCTGACAAACTCGCTCTTGATTCGGTCGAGTTTCTTGAGGTAGGTGATGTCATGCAGGGTCAGGGCGGTACCGACATCTGGAATGGGGGTGCGCTGTGCTCCGAAGACGCGCCCATCCTCCACGACCAGTTCAGTGCGGTTGGAAAGGCTGCGCGTGCTGGTGTCCAGCAATTCCAGCAGTTCTGGCTGGCTGATGACCTCTCGGTAAGGCTTACCAACCACATTCATGTGGTGAATGCCCAGAGCGGCTTCGGCAACCTGATTGATCAGAATGATTTCCCGGTTCTGCCCGATGACGATCACTCCGTCCTGAATTTTCTTCAAAATGGTTTCCAGTTTATTGCGTTCAGCCTGGGTTTCGTCAAACAGGCGCGCATTTTGCAGGGCGATCACGGCGTATTCGGCGAGGGTGGAAAGCAGGTTAATATCCCGTTTGTGGAAGGGCAAGCGGCTGTGGCGGTTGTCCACTCCCAGCACGCCGAAAACGCGATCCTGCACCTTCAAGGGCACGTAGATTAATGCGTGCACCAGATAGGAAGTTTTGATTTTTTGCGGGGTGCTTTCATCCAGAACAACCGGTTGAGAGGTGCGCAGCACCGATCCGGCCAGCGTATCCTGAATTGGCAGGCGAAACGTGCGCACAAAATCTTCCTGAAAGTTCTTGGCGGCGCGCATGTACAATTCGCCGCTCTCTTCATCCAACAACAACAGGCTGCCTTCTTCAGCACCGGTCAGTTCAACGGCGGCTTCGACAATGGCAGAGAGCACTTCATCGGAGTTGAGAGAGGAGGTAATGGACTGCCCCAGCCTTGCCAGGGTTTCCAGTTCATCCACCCGGCGGCGCAGGCGGTCCGTGGCGCGGCGAGCCTCCAAAAGCACCCAATCCCGCGACTGACGCACTTTATTCAGGCTTTCCTGCACCGAAGTGAGAATATCCTCAGTGCGCAGCGGCAGGCACAGGTAGTCGCTCACCCCCAGCCGCAAAGCTTTTTTGAGCAGTTCGGGGGTATCTTTTTGTACCAGCAACACAATGGGGATGGCAGGAAATTGATGTATGAATTTACCGGCAACTTCCAGACCTTTGCCCTGGTTGATGGTTTCACTGAGCAGAATTAGCGCCGGGTGATTGTCTTCGGTATATTGAAAGGCTGTTTCAACATCGGATTGAATCACCACCGTGAAACCGGCGGACTGCAGCACCCGTTCAAGCAAATAGGTGATCTGTGGATCGGTTATCAGGACGAGGATGGTCTGGTCTTTGTTTGGGTTATTCATGAAAGGATTCGTGCCTCAACAGGATCATACCGATTTAGCGGGCGGGCAGCATTACATGAAACTGGGTGCCTTGTCCCGGTTTGCTCTCCACCCAAATTTTACCATTATGTCGGTTTACCATTTCTTTAATCGTTCTCATTCCTACTCCCAAACCGCCGAAACGACGCGGTTGGGTCTGCTCGCTGCCCGCCTCGCTTTCGAAAAGATTGGCGGCAATTTGGGCATCCAGCCCCGGCCCGCTGTCACTCACGATAAGGTGAGCATCCTTCCCGTTGGTTTTTTCCAGTTTGATACGCACCTGTCCACCGCTGTTGCAGAACTTGATGGCATTGCTGACCAGCCCGCCAAGAATCTGGGTAATTTGACGTTCATCACCGGCTACATAAACTGGCTGGGGGGGCAGGTCGGTAATCAAGGAAAGGTTGCTCTTTTGTGAAAATGGCAAAAAATGACTGGCGGTCACTCGAACCAGCTCTGTCAGATTGACCTCACGGGCAGGCCGCTGGCTGCGCGGGGTTTGAATGGGGGTGATCGCTTCGCTTAACTGGTTTAAGGTGTCCAGCGATTGGCGTAAGGAGGACAGGTTTTCGCGCTGGGCAGACGACCAGCGGATGGTTGGGTCTTGAAGCAGGCGTTCCAGCGCGCCGTATTGAATTTCGACAACCTGTCGAAGCTCCTTTTTAACTTTTTGCAGTAATTCGATGGTTATCTTTTCACCGGTCAGGGCATTTTCAGCCAGTGATTGCTGGTGGCGGGCGCGTTCTTCCATGATTCGGAAAAGCCGCGCGTTGACCAGTGAAATTGAAGCAAAATCGGCAATCGATTCGACCAGGCGCTGTTCGTTTTCTCGGAACGGTTCGGGTTTGCGGCGGATGAGAGTCAGCAAGCCGATAACCTGTTTGGATACTTTAACCGGCACGATCAAAGCCGACTGACCCAGCGCTGCAACCTTGAATCGTTTGAGCGGTTCTCCGTGAATACTCAGTGGTTCGCCGGACATGGCTACCAGCGAACTGATCCCATCGTCCCAGGCCTGATTCAAGCGCACCGGCAGCGAAGGGGGTAATTTGTGTTGGGCAACCAGCAAAAAGGTTTTGCCAGCCTCTTCTCGCAGCAGGAACCAGCCGATGTCGGCATGGGTGATTTGGGTGACGCTCTCCAGTATTTTCTCGAATAATGCCGACTGGTCAGTGATCGAGGTGACTGCTTTGGCAATGGAGAAGATGGTGGTCAATTCGCGGATGCGCTGCTGCAGTTCCTGATTGGTTTGCTGCAATTGAACTGCCAGGCGTTCCCGCTCGCGGCGTTCCCGCACCTGGGAGAGGTTGCGTTCCACTGCGGAAAGCACCTCCGCTTCGCGTGCCGGCCAGATCAAATAATCGGCTGCGCCTAGCCGGAAGGCCTGAATGATCTCATTTTCGGTGCCTTTTCTGGCAATCAGGATTAGCGGAATGTTGACACCCTGTGAATTCAACCCGACCAGTAAATCTTTGCCACTCAAACCGGGCAGTTCGAGATTGGCGAGGATGACATCCGGCATGATTTGCATGGCACGCGAGAGCGCCGTGGCCCCATCGCTGACCTGATAGACCTGATAGCCAGCAGCCACCAGCGTCTGACGCGAGATAAAATCTGCAATCACCGGATCGCTTTCAGCGATTAAGATTCGATCGGTATTTTCTGCCATGTATTAATAATGATAGCACGGAACATTAAAAATAAAACACCGCCGACTATTCAATTCACTAACAATTTTTGTTTTTTTTTACTGCCCGTAAAACAACGTGGGGAGCGCAGACAGTAAAAAGTCAAGCAGGGCTTCGAGGGCTATTCCACACCCAGCACACGCCGGGTAGCGCGAAAAGCCAGCGGCGGGAGATTGCTGCGTGGAAAGAAAGCAGCCTGATCGGCGTCATCGCCGGCGGCCAGCGTACCACCGATCACCACAGCGCGATAGACGATGATAATATCGGCTCCGCGTTCATGTTCCCGTCCGTTGATGACATCTACCAGCCCGGTGATTTTGACTTCCAACCCGGTTTCTTCCAGACATTCCCGCAGAGCTGCCTGCTGGGGGTCTTCGTGGGCGTCCACAAAACCGGCCGGGATGCTCCACAACCCTTGCAGGGGTTCATTGATGCGGCGAACCAGAAGGATTTGATCATCCTGTTCCACCAGCACCCCGGCAGCAACCTTTGGATCTGCAAAGTAAATGAACCCGCACTGAGGGCAAACCGGGCGCAGCTTGCCAAAGACGATGCGAGTTTCCAGTTCCGCGGCACATTGCGGGCAGTAACGGTAAATGGTTGGGCTCATGAAATCTTTCGTTTGAGCAGGATGGAAAGCAGCCATAACCCGATTGCCAGAATTGCAAAGCCAGCTCCTGCCAGCCAGGCCGGACGGATCATGCCGCGCTCCTGTTCGCTTGGTGGAACAGCCGAATCGGGTGTTGTAGAACTCAAATCAGGGGTGAACAGCGTTTTACCCTGTTCTTCCGGCTGGCGTACGCCCAGCACCGGACCACTACCTTCCAGTGGCAACGGCTCAATTTGTGTAGGGATGGGGTTGAGTTGAATGTTGCCTGAGCTGGATTCGGGTATGCTCTGTGTTTTGAAGGATTGATCTGTTCCACCGCCCATGCCGTCAGCAGGCGGATACCCGGCTGCTCCCCCACAAAAGGCATCCGGGCAGCCCGGCGCAATGCCTCCCCCTCCCCCCATGCCCATGGCAGGAGGCGGTGGGCCGCCCCAGTACACGACCGGAGGTGTTTCCTGTGACATTTCAGGAGCAGCCATTATTCTGACAGTTTCTGATTCGGTGGCTTGTGATTCCATGACCGGCTCACTGGCGGTCATCGGGCGGGTTGCCATGCCCGGCAATAACTGGCTGACGAACATCCACACGGCCACGAGGGTTGCCAGAACGGAGGAAAAGCGCAGAGCGGGGATCAAGACAAATGGACGGCGGGGCTGCTGGACGGCTGCAGCGCTGAGGGTAAAGTTGCGCGGCACTTTGCGAAGCGGAGCATTCCGTAAAACCGCCCTGGTATTCTGTAAAGATTCGTAAGTTTCTTTTGCCTCAGGATTGGATTGGAGTAATGCCTCAACCCGCGCCTTTTCGCGCGGGTCAAGCTCTCCATCCAGATAAGCAGAGAGCAGAATCAAATCACGGGAATTCAACTGCTCTTTCATTGTAATTCAGCCTCTTTCCCAAGACGAAATTTTGACGGTAATAGTTCCGCAAAGCCGGAAAGACAATCCCGCAAGCGCAGACGGGCGCGTGCCAAACGGCTTTTGATGGTGCCGAGCGGCTTTCCAATAGCCTGTGAAACTTCTTGATAATCCATTCCCTGAATATCTACCAGAATGACCACGGCGCGGAATTCTTCCGGCAGATCCTGAATGCAGTGTTGAATGGCGGCTTCCAACTCGCGGGTTTCCATCTCTTCATCCGGCCGAGGGTTGTGGTCGGCGAGCCAGGCAGGTGATTCAATTTCCTCGTCATCTTCTTGATGAATGGGCTCCAGTGCAACCGTGGGGCGGCGCTGGCGGCGACGCAACTCATCGTAACAGGCATTGGTGACCATGCGCATCACCCAGGCGCGGAACGAACCTCCGCGGTATTGTTTAAGATTGCGGTAGGCCGAGATAAAGGCGGTTTGGGTGGCATCTTCGGCGGCAGCATCGTCGTTTAACATACGGTAGGCAAGGTTGAATGCCATTTGCTGATAGGCAAGCACCAGCCGGTTGAAGGCATCCAGATTGCCCTGCAGGGCATCGCGAATTAAGGCGGCTTCGTCCATTCAGACCTGCTTTCTGGTGATCCAGGCAATCCAAATCACTCGCCAAATCAACAAACCAACAGCCGAAACTGCCATCATCACCAGGGCAAAGACCGGCATGACCACATTTTGAAGCCACAGTCCACGTAGAACGGCTCCAAACGGGGCGGCCAGCGCTGCACAACCCATTACCCGCCAAAGTTGGCGGTAATCCGTGCTGATATCCGGGTGGAACACCCCGCCCAGCCAGCCGGCAACCAGCCATCCCGCCAGCATTGGCAGGAAGGTGGCCAGCCATCGGCCGCCAGCCAGAGAAGTGCTGTGCGAAGCAAAACCGATGAAGGTGACCAACAGCAAGATAATCCCGTCCATCAGGATCAAGAAAAGGATAGAGGAATACACCGGGCGACTCTTCACCCGTTTATCCTAACCCATCTGAATATGAACGTCAAGAAAATAATTACTTCAAGTAACGGTCAAAAAACTCAACCGTACGCTGCATGGCAAGGCTGAAACTGTTGGCAATGTTGTGATCGTCACCGGGGTAGGTGTAAAACTCCACCGGTTGACCGGCGGCCTGCATAGCTTCAGCCAGCCGCTGCGAAAAGAAAATTGGTACAACCGAATCTTCGCTGGCGTGGTGCAGCTGCAGCGGCCCGCTGATTTCATGGACAAACATGATCGGCGAGATTGAATCCCAAAAGGAGGGGTTTTCCTGCGGCAAACCGTACGTTTCTACCAGTTGTTGGGTAAAACGTCTTCCGGCAGTCGAAAGGGTGGGTATGGGGGTCGGCCGCCAACGGTACATCATATCCTCATAAGAGCCGACCACACCTGCCCAAATTACCCCGGCTTTAACGTCCGGTGTGGTCACCATTGCCCGCAGGGTAAGGTGACCGCCCATAGAATGCCCCCACATCCCGATTTTGTCCGGGTTGGCCTTGGGGTAACGTTTGATTGAGGCAACCGCATTCAACACATCCACGGTGTAATCCGGTGTGCTGTAAGCGCCGCGCGCTTCTCCTTCTGAATTGCCATGACCGCGGTAATCCGGGCGGAGGACGATGTAACCGCGGCTGGCAAAAGCGTTGACATAGGCTACATAGCGTTCCGTGGGGCGGTATTCGCGCGGGGGAATATAGCCATGATTGAAAACGATCACCGGAAAGCCCTTGGGGGGTGGTTCACCAAACGGGACGGTCATGAGGGCATAAATTTTCAGCCCATCCGAAAGATAAGAGACCAGATAGCGTTCGTAATTCCCGCCGGAAGCCAGTTTTTCTTCAAAGACGATCTCGCTACCGGGATAATCCCGCAGGCGCATGGATTGAATGGTCAGCGGATGCAGGGTGGGGGTTGGGGTAAAGGTAGCGGTGGGAGGCAACGTCGGGCTGGGGGTAATGGTTGGCGGCGGGCTGGGAGTCTGGCTGGGTTGTTAAAAACTTGCAGGCGAAGGCAACCGGTTTGGTTCATTTTGAACAGCGTTACACCCGTTGATCAGCAATCCCAGGAGAATGGCAAGCAGAGTGAAAAGAAGACGGTTGAAATTGGACATTTATTATCCTGAATTGGATTGTAAATGGGTTTTTGGAAAGGTGTCAAGGCACGGTTCGGGGTTTGAAACAGGTTGCGCAGGCTGACAATCTGGTCTACACTAAAGGTATGATGGTCAGCGAGCGGACGGTTTTTTTAGGAATTGACCCGGGCAGCGGACGGGAGGGGATGACCTATGTTGCGCTGGATGCCGAAAAACGGGTGCTGGCCATTGGTGGAGGAAAAATTCAGGATGTTCTGGCTTTTGCCGCCGGCCAGCTGGATGTGCTGGCAGCGGTTAATGGGGTCGTCAAGCCATTGAAAGAGCCTTCTTCAAGCGAGGTGCAGCAACGTCTTTTCCCTGAGTATGCAGATGATCTGTTTGGGCGGCTGAGAAAAGAGGCTGCTGAACGGCTGGAAACCAGCGGCGGGGGTGGAATGTCTGGTCTGGTTGAAAAAGACAGTCGCAGCGCTCGACAACGTTCGGAAGTCCTTGTGCAGCAATTAAAAGAACTGGGCTATCGTGCTTTCCCCGATGAAGACCAGAAGCGGCAGTGGCTGCGTTTTTCGGCACAGGCCGCTTTTTTGTCCTTGTGCGGTGGTCGTTTGTTTGAGTCGCGTTCGCTGGAAGGCCGTTTGCAGCGCCAGTTGATTTTATTCGAGGAAAAATTGCCTCTCAAAGACCCGATGGATTTTTTTGAAGAAGTAACCCGCCGCCGACTGCTGCTCGGCAGGCTGCCCTACGAGATGATCTACGCATCCGGTGAATTGAATGCGCTGGTAGGCGCTTATACGGCCTGGCTGGCAGTTTTTGAAGAACAACGGGTGAGCAAAGAGGAAGACGGCAGCGAAGGCGGCTGGATGCTGCCGTTACCCCCTGCGCAAGCCGAAAATTAAGTGCTCGGCCCATCCGCCCTCTCCATAAGCCTTCTGAGAATCGGCAGGTTTTAGAGGCCGTGGTTCCTGATAAAGACACAGCCCATCATTAAGATTGAATTAGAGTTTTGGGAAAAGCCTTTACATCTGGCTGCTTTCCGAGATAATAACCTTTAAGATAGAAAATGTGAGGTAATCATGGTCAACGTCAAAATGTGGGTCAAAGCCTTGCAGGTCATCCCGCATGTTGAACGGGATGAGTGGGAGCGTTTGGATGTCATTTCCAAATGGTTGATTTCCACCCGCGCAGCAGTGCTGATTATGACTTTCATCTCGGCTGCGATTGCCGGTTTGCTTGCGCTGCGTGCCGGCGAGTTTGACCTGCTGCGCTGGCTAATGCTGGTTATCGGATTAATCTTCGCTCACGCCACCAACAATTTGCTCAACGATCTGACCGATTACTCGCGCGGCGTGGATACCGACAATTACTACCGTACCCAATACGGGCCGCAGCCTTTAGAGCAAGGACTGTGGAGCCGTAAAACACACCTGCTCTATGCTGCCGTAACCGGGCTGATCGCTCTGGCAGCCGGGGCTTATCTGGTCGCCGTGAGCGGAATTTTGGCATTATGGCTGCTGCTGGCGGGTGCCGTTTTCGTTTTGTTCTATACCTACCCGCTCAAGTACATTGGTTTGGGAGAAGTTGCCGTTTTACTGGTCTGGGGGCCGTTGATGATTGGCGGCGGCTATTATGTCATTACCGGTCAGTGGGACTGGTATGTGGCACTTGCCTCACTGGCTTATGCTCTCGGTCCGACTACGGTTATCTTTGGCAAGCACATTGATAAATTGCAGCAGGATCAGGAAAAAGGCATTCGAACGTTACCGGTCATTTTGGGCGAAACACGCTCCCGCTATGTGGTGCTGGGCATGATTGCCCTGCAGTACATAGCGGTGATTACCCTGGTGGCGGTGGGGTACTTCTCGCCGGTTATGCTGATTGTGCTGCTGGCATGGTATTACCTGCCCCCTGTGATTCGGGTATTCAGCCGGCCGCGCCCGACGGAAAAACCGCAAGATGCAAGGCTGGCAGCCGGTTGGCCGCTTTACTTTGTGGCGGCCGCGTTTTATCAAAATCGGAGTTATGGGTTATTGCTGCTGGTAGGTTTGATATTGCAATTATTCATCCCCTGAGCAGGGTTTTACTGGTTGGGCAGCGGGAACTGCTCAACCGCCAAAATCTTGCCTCCAGGTAAAGGGTTTTGGGAAATTGGGTGTGCAAATGGCGTGCGGTCAACCGCGCGCCATTTGCCATTGCTAAGCAGGCGGATATTCCACAACGTTTGATAATTCAGGAATAATGTATTTGAGTTGAAGAATGCGCAGGCGACCTCGCGAATCTTTGCTTTGCCGTTCCCTCGGTAAAGGAGGGGGGTGTTTTTGAGAAGGATGTTTTTAATCGAACATTAACTTGACAACGATTATTTATTGGCTATAATTACTTATAGATAATGATTATCAACAAGAGGGTTGGTTCGATGGATACCGAAGAACGCTTAAGAGATATTCTTCAAAGGTTGCAGAAAGACGGTCACCGGATGACACCCCAACGGGTGGCGATTTTGCGGGCGTTTCTTTCGGCGCAGGATCATCCTACCGTTGAACAGGTCTATCGGCGGGTTTGCCGCGATTTTCCAATGACCAGCCTGGCTACCGTCTATAAAACGGTTGCTCTGCTAAAGGAAATGGGAGAAGTGATCGAGATCAGCGGCGATTTGCAGGGAAGCCGTTACGATGCATTTCATCCCGAACCACACCCTCATCTGATCTGCACTCGCTGCGGGCAAATTTACGATGGCGAGGGCGTGGATGTCCAACCCGTGGTGGCAGCCTTGCAAGCCCAATCGGCGTTCCGTGTTTCCACCTATCGGTTGGATCTATACGGCGTTTGCGCCGCCTGTCAGACGCAGGCCGGCTGACTGAATCAACTTAAAACCAGTATTATTCGGAGGTAAAAAAATGACTACATTAAAATCCAATACAATTTTTGATGAACGACAACCCGAAATTGAAATTACAGCGTCCAATCGTGAAGCAGTTATCGAAAGGCTTAACCGCCTGCTGGCGGATGAGCACGTATTGATGCTCAAAACCCACAACTATCACTGGAATGTGTTGGGGCCGAGCTTCGACCCGATGCACAAGTTCTTTGGCGAGCAGTACGAAATGCTGGATGATATTGTGGATGATGTCGCCGAACGCGCCCGAGCGCTGGGCGGCAAGGCGGTTGGCACGATGCGCGAATATCTGCAACTGACCCGCCTGAGCGAGCACCCAGGTGAATATCCGGATGTGATGACGATGATTGCCAACCTGCTGGCTGATCACGAAACCATCATCCGTGAATTGCGCAAGGATATTGACGATAGTCTCGAAAAGTATGGCGATGTCGGCACCAGTGATTTTCTGACTGACCTGATCCGGCAGCACGAAAAGATGGCCTGGTTCCTGCGCTCATTCTTGCAGGAATAACCCCAGTTGGGCAACCCACCCTGCGCCCCTAGCAATAGGGGCGTTTTTTATATCTCTCCAATTTGGAAATTGCTCACTCTCAAGTGGGCGGTCACATTTGGCAGCAGGCCAAAGCGCAGTTTTCCGTTCGGCGTGAAGGCGGCGTATTGATTGTCAATCCAGATTACCAGCCCCAGCCGGCCGCGCGGGGTGAGGGGCGTTTCAAAAAGTAGTTTCCCATCAACGGTGAATCGCACCAGTGGGGGCAGCCACTCCAGGCGGTACTCATGGGGCTGAATCACCTGCACATCCAGACGGGCAGCATCCTGCTGAATCAGGCGGCGGGCAAGCCGACGCAACCAGCGTGCCGTGAGGGGCAGAGCAAGCAGCGGCATGGCAAGCACAGCCGGTGCAAGCAGAAAACCGGGAATCAACGGTGAGCGGAATACCGCTGCCAGCAGGCCGTTGGCGGGCAGGTCATCGCGCAGGCTGAGGTAATTTTGTGGAGAAGCGTAAAAGAACCACGCCGCATTTGGCAGCACCGGCAGACGGCGGGAACTGCCCTTTGCTCCCAGCGAAAAACTGAATGGATCATTCCAGAAACCAAAACCCCAGGTGCCGGGCATGGAAGAATCAGATGCCTGTGCGGTCAGCGAGAGAGTAACCGGCGGCTGCCAGTGAAAGCACTTGCGCGGCAGGTAACGGTAGTCATCCAGCTGGGCAACACGGTATTGTCCGGCTTCGCCGGCAGGGATGGAAAGGCTCCAGCATCCTTTGCGGTCGGTTTCAACCTGCCCTTTGCCGACGGTCAGGATGGAAAATGGAAAATCCGAGTCATCTTGTGGCTTCATCGTGGTGATTATTCCTTATAATACCATTACAGTGGTTGGATGTATTCGGGTTTTTTATCAAAAGGCGGTCGTGATGAAGTCTCATAAGACCTCGTGGTTGCTTCTTTTTTGTTTTCTTTTGATGGGTTTCACGGCCTGCAACCGGGTTACCCCTGCTGACTTCACTCCAACACCGTCTCGCTTGGCGGCAACAACGTCCTTGGTTTCCCAAAAGACAATTGTTTCCACCTCTACCCCCACAGCCAGTCAAACACCTGCCCTGCGTCCCTCGCTGACTCCCTCGGCAACCGCAGAAGTATTTGCCTGCCCGCCAACGGTCAGCGTACCGACGGAAGCCCTCTCCCCACTCAGGATATTATACGTGAATGAAAACACGGTCTGGTTGTGGGATGAAATCAGCCGCCAGAAAACTGCGCTGGAACTGCCTGCGGACGCGGTTGCGCCGCACCTCTCACCCGACGGGCGTTACATTGCTTTTTTGAGCGATGGACAGGTTGTTTCCCGCCCGGAAAAACCGCTGGAGGCCATTCCACTCCGTATTTTTGACCGGTTGGAAAACAGCATGCTAGAGGTTGGTCCATTCGCCAGCCGCGCAACGCATGAAATGTACCCGCAAGCTGCGCGTGTCTATTTGCAGCTGGTCTGGCAAACCGCCGCAGAAGGGGAGAGGGTTGAAGCGCTGGAAGTGCAGGTGTTTGCTGAAGCGTGGGGTTTGGGCGCGGGAAATACGGTTGGCGAACGTTTCCGCGTTTCCCTGCCGGATGGACAGGTTGAAACCATTGCTCCGGATGCTTCTTCACCTGTGGCGGGGGGTGAAGGGGCTTTCACGCAAAATTTGCCGGTGATTTCACCGGACGGACGCTTTGAGGTGTTTACTCACCCGCAAGGTGTTTTAATGCGCGACCACCAGAATGGTGAAGAACAGGTGATTGCCCTTGAACCGGCCTGCCCCGACCCTGAAGTATGTTACTTAACCGGCGATCGGGCGGTCATCTGGCGGCCGGATTCGAGCGGTTTTTACACCTTTGCGGCAAAGAATGCCTACTTTGACCAGCGCGCCGAAACCAATTTCTTTTTTGTTCAAACGACGCCATCCATCCGGGTGGAGAAACTGACCGTCATCCGTGCCAATCCGTGGACTTTTTCTTTTTCTCCCGACATCCGTTTTCTTGCTTTTTTGAATCAGCCGGATGTGGATAATGCTCCGCCGAAAATGTATAACTGGGTCACATTGACATTGATGGATTTGGAGCAAAATGCCCAGCGCCGCTACACCGCCGGGTGGGTTTTGCGATTACCGGCATGGAATCCGGACAGCCGCCGCTTTTTGTTGACTTACAGCCCGTTTGGCGGGCCAAACCCGATTGTCAAACAACTGGCATTAGGAGATGTTTGCCGCCCACCGCGAGAGTTGGTTTCTGTACCCGGTCAGATGATCATGGAAACCCGCTGGCTGGATACCGAACGGTTTTTGATGTGGACAGCCCCGCAAAGCGGAATCCCCAACCGCTACATTGCCGGAATGTACCTTTATGATTTGCGCAGCGGGGATGAACCCATGGAAATTGATGGACTGGTACAGGACTATGATCAGCCTTATGGGATGCGCCGCGAATTTGTTCTTCTAAAATGAACGGGTTGTTTTCCTTGACAGGGTTTAGCCCTCAGGTATAATGCCTTCATTGAAAGACCGACCCGGCAGTCAAGTAATTGGTTTTTACCGTTCAGAGAGCCGGCGGCGGGTGCGAGCCGGCCGGGAAAACCAGTGAAATCCACTCCGGTTGCCCGTTTGAACGGGTAGGTTGCCTTCGCAGGGGCTTGACTGAGCCGTAAGAAGGCCGGACGGTACCGTTATCACCGTAATGAGGCTGCACCTGACCTGTGCGGCGAAAGCAGGTGGCACCACGAGATGCTCCCCCCTCGTCCTGCAAAGGCGCGGGGGTTTTGGTTTCATCTTTGCGGAGGTGAGTTGATGTTGGATTTGAACCTGATTCGCGAAAAACCCGAAGTAGTGCGCAAAGCCTTGCGCGACCGTCAGATGGAAGACGCACCGGTGGATCGTGTGCTGGAACTGGATGCCCGCCGGCGGGCGCTGCTGACCGAGGTGGAAGCCATGAAAGCCGAGCGCAACGCGGTTTCCAAGGAAATCGGGCGCATGAAAGACCCCGCCGAAAGGCAGGCCAAAATTGACGCCATGCGCGCGCTGGGTGACCGCATCGCCGAACTGGACGAACAGGTTCGCCAGGTAGAAAGTGACCTGCAAGCCCTGGTGGCTACCATTCCCAACATTCCCCATCCGGATACTCCTTACGGGGCAGGTGAGCACGATAACCGTGTGGTGCGCCAATCCGGTGAAATCCCTCAATTTAATTTTCAACCCATCCCGCACTGGGATTTGGGCGTCAACCTCGGCATTATTGACTTTGAACGCGGGGTGAAGATCACCGGTTCGCGTTTTTATATCCTCAACGGTGCCGGGGCGCGTTTGCAGCGGGCGCTGATCGCCTGGATGCTTGACCTGCACATCCGCCAGGGCTATGAGGAACGCTACCTGCCCTTCATGGTCAAGTCGCAAACTCTGTTTGCTTCCGGGCAGCTGCCCAAGTTTGCCGATAATCTTTACCATGATGCCGAAGAAGACTTCTGGAATGTGCCGACCGCCGAGGTGCCGCTGACCGGAATGTTGATGGATGAGGTGCTGGAGGAATCCAGTCTGCCACGCCGCTATACGGCCTACACGCCCTGTTTCCGCCGCGAAAAAATGAGCGCCGGGCGGGATGTGCGCGGCATCAAGCGCGGGCATCAATTCGATAAAGTGGAAATGTACATCTTCTGTCGGCCGGAAGAATCGATGCGTGAACTGGAGAAAATGGTGGCGGATGCCGAACAGACCTGTGCCGAACTGGGGCTGACTTACCGCGTGGTGCAGCTGTGCACCGGTGATTTGGGCTTCAATGCCGCGATCACTTATGATATTGAAGTATGGGCACCCGGCTGCGGTGAATGGCTGGAGGTATCCTCGGTTTCCAATGTGATGGATTTTCAGGCACGGCGGGCCAATATCAAATACCGCCCGGCGGATGGTGGTAAAACCCGGCTGGTGCATACCCTCAACGGGTCGGGGCTGGGTTTACCGCGCACACTCATTGCTGTGCTGGAAAACTACCAGCAACCGGATGGCAGTGTGGTCGTGCCGGAAGTGCTGCGTCCGTGGATGGGCGGCATCGAAGTCATCCGCGCTGACGGGTAAATCAACATGCAGGAGACTTTGCAGGCAGCCTTCCCGTGGATTGTTTTAGCCTTTTTGCTGCTCGGTCAGGCGGGAACCCTCATCCCGCTTCTGCCCGGGCTGTGGATTCAATGGGCGGCCGCGCTGGTTTTCGGCCTGGTGCGCGGTTTTGACCTGACCGGCGGTATTCTTTTTGCAATCATCACCATTCTGGTGATCATCGGCGGGATTATTGATAATGTGGCGATGGGCGCTTCGGCAAAGACCAGCGGTGCTTCGTGGTTTTCGATTGGCGCGGCACTTATCGGCGGCGTGCTTGGTTCATTGATCTTTCCGCCGCTGGGCGGGTTGATTCTGGCAATGGCTGGCATCTTCCTCGTCGAGTATTTACGCATCCGCGATTTGCGCAAAGCATGGGATTCAACCCGAGGTCTGGCAGTTGGCTGCGGCTGGGGGGCGATCCTGCGCTTTGGTTTTGGGCTTCTGGTGATTGTGGTCTGGCTGTTATGGGCGTTTGTGTTCTAGCGGCTAATTGACCTTGATGACCTCCCCGCCGGTGATGCGCGGCAGTTCGCGCGGGTTGAGCTTAAACACAGCATGCGGCGTTCCGGCGGCTGCCCAGACTTCCGCGTATTGCAGCAGGTCCTGGTCAATGTAGGTTGGAAGAGGGCGGTGGTGACCAACCGGCGGCACTCCACCGATGGCAAAGCCGCTCTGTTCGCGCACAAAGTCTGCTTCGGCTTTGACGACAGCCTCGCCCACTACTTCGGCCAGCCGGTCTTCGTTGACCCGGTTGCTGCCGCTGACCAGCACCAGAACCGCCCGGCGGCTGGTTTGGGTGCGAAAAACCAGTGATTTGACGATCTGCCCGACCTGACAGCCGACGGCCTGGGCGGCTTCCGGCGCGGTGCGGGTGGAGGCAGGCAGTTCAACGACCTGACAGGGCAGTCCCAATGCCTGCAGGGCTGCCTGCACTTTACGGGCGCTTTCGCTGAGCGGCTGATTCATGATGACGGCTTATGACCTCGCTTTTTTGTCTGATTTGGGCTGCGGGGCAGGCTGCCACATGAAGCCGGCAATCTGGTTAATATGGATGACCAGCGGTCGTTCCCCCTGATTTACCCGCACCAGTGATAAAGAAGCAGGGAAGACCACCAGACGGTGAAAGTCGTTGAGCGCCATGTTCAGGTAATGTGCCAATGCCAACCGGATAATATCCCCGTGCGCCACGGCTGCGATGACCGCCTCCGGCGGGGGCGGCTTGCCTTCTTCAACAGGACGGGCATGCTGACGCGCCAGATTTTCCAGTTCCTGCACCACCCGCTGCTGGACTTCGACCAGCGTTTCGCCGTTTGGGAAGCGTACACTGGCGGCATCTTCCTGGACGGTTTTCCACAGCTTGATGCGTCGCAATTGCTTATAGGTACGTCCCTGCCACTCGCCGTAGTCCACCTCACTGAGCGCCGGGCGGATTTGGACGGTCAACCCGCGCATTTCGGCCAGCGGTTGGGCGGTTTCGAGGGCGCGTTCCAGCGGGCTGGAATAAACCGCTTCGATGGGGGCATGTTCCAGCGCTTTGGCGAGTGATTGAGCCTGTTTCCTGCCGTTCTCGTTGAGATGCACCCCCGGTAATCGTCCCGCCAAACGACGATGCATGACATCATTTTCACCGTGGCGAATCAGCAGTATCAGGGTCATCGTTTTTCTCCATAGGGGGTGGTTCTTCTAAACCCAGCGCCTGGGCCTGGGCTTTGCGCCAGCGTTGCAATCGCTCGGCGACTTCGGCTTCGTACCCCTGTTGTGACGGGGTGTAAAAAGTTGTACCCAGCAGAGCATCCGGCAGGTACTGCTGGCCGATATGATGACCGGGAAACTGGTGCGGATACTGGTAACCGGCGCCATGCCCTAACCCCTTGGCATCCCGGCTGCTGTCCATCAGGTGCTGCGGCACCATACCAACCCCATGTTCCTCAATCCATTCTTTGACTTTGAAGTAGGACAGGGCGGTATTGGACTTTGGGGCGGTGGCAAGATAGAGCGTTGCCTCGACGATGGGAAAAATTCCTTCCGGTAAGCCGACATACTCATAAGCATACGCCGCCGCAGCAGCCAACTGCAAAGCGCGCGGATCAGCCAGTCCAATATCCTCGCCTGCCAGGATCAGCAGGCGGCGCAGGATAAAGCGCGGGTCTTCCCCGGCGATCATCATTTTGGCCAGCCAGTACAGCGCGGCATCCGCATCCGAACCGCGCACCGACTTGATGAACGCCGAGATGGTATCGTAGTGGGCATCGCCGTTGCGGTCGTACAGCACGGCGCGTTTTTGAATCGATTCCTGGGCTACTTCCAAAGTGATATGAATCACTCCATTTTCGTCCGGGGGAGTGGTTTCCACAGCCAGTTCAATGGCATTCAACAGGTTGCGCGCATCACCGCCGGAAACACGAATCAAATGACGACGGGCGTCTTCATCCAGTTGAATGTTTTTACCGCCGTAACCGCGCTGTGAATCGCTCAATGCCTGATCAAGGATGTGGTTGAGGTGTTCTTCGGTCAACGGCAGCAGCTGAAACAGACGCGAACGCGAAACCAGCGCCGGGATGACATCAAAATAAGGGTTTTCGGTTGTGGCGCCAATCAGGGTGATCATGCCGCTTTCAACATGCGGAAGCAGGGCATCCTGCTGGGCTTTGTTCCAGCGGTGAACCTCATCAACAAACAGGATGGTGCGTTTGCGCTGCAAACGGCGACGTTCGGTGGCTTCCTGAATGACGCGGCGCAGGTCGGCTACCCCTGCCAGAACCGCTGAAATGCTTTCAAAATGCGCCTGAGTAGAGTTGGCAATGATTTGCGCCAGTGTGGTCTTGCCGGTACCCGGCGGGCCAAAGAAGATAATGGAGGAAAATAACCGGTCGGCTTCGATGGCGCGGCGTAGCAATTTGCCCGGCCCGATAATGTGTTCCTGCCCGACAAATTCATCCAGCGTACGCGGGCGCATGCGGGCTGCCAGCGGCGCTTCATCTTTCATTCTTTCCTGCATGGCATGGTTGAAGAGATCCATAGATTTATGCCTAAAGATGAGTATATCACGAACGCGCCTGGCCTAAATGCAGAAGGTTATGCGCTGAAAACGCCCATTTTTGGGTTAAAATTCGGTGACAGGTGAATGAAAAATGACCGAACAAACGCCTTTTCAACCGGCACATCCGCCGGAAACACCGTTGCGGATTTCGGCTCCACTGCGAGAGGTTGACCCGAACGAACATTTTCAGGCCATTCCCGTACGGCCCGCCAAAAAACGTCGTCGTTGGGGGGCAGGCTGCTGGCTGGTTTCTCTGCCTGGTTTGGGATTGCTGGCGGTTTTGTTGTTGTACTTCTTCGCGCCGTTGCGCACCAACATCTTGATTTTGGGGATTGACCGCGCTCCGGATGGCAGCGCGATGGGACGCAGTGATACCAACATTCTGCTCAGTATCAATCCGCTGCAGCCGGATATTAAAATGCTCTCCATTCCGCGCGACCTGTGGGTGAACATTCCCGGAGTCGGCGAAAACCGCATCAACACGGCCCACTTTTTTGCCGAAATTGACCAGCCCGGTTCCGGGCCGCGCGCTACGCTGGAAACCGTCCGGGTGAACTTTGGGCTGGATGTGCCCTATTACGTGCGCCTGCGCTTTGACAGTGTACAGCCCATCGTCGAGGCGATGGGTGGGATTACCATTGAACTGGATCAGCCGACTGCCGGTTACCCGCCCGGCAGACACACGCTCAACGGCGAACAGGCGCTCGCCTTTGCCCGCAACCGCACCGGCACGGATGATTTTTACCGCATGGCGCAGGGGCAGCTGCTTTTCAAAGCCGCCTTCCGTCAGATGCTCAACCCGGCCTCGTGGAGCCGCCTGCCGGCGGTGACTGCCGCAGCGTTGGAATCGGTGGACACCAACCTGCCCGTCTGGCTGTGGCCGCGGCTGGGGTTGGCCTTGCTGCGCGCCGGCCCGGATGGGATTGATAATCGTACCCTCGACCGCGAGATGGTCACACCCTTTACCACCAGCGGCGGGGCGAATGTACTGCTGCCCAACTGGGAGCGCATCAATCCGCTGCTGCAGGAGATGTTTGGGCGGTAATCTGCCCGCCGCTTATATACTTCTGCCAGTCTTCATCGCTCATCAGCGTGATGACGCGGAACGATTCGGCGTAGGCCATCTCTTTGCCTTTGCCGCTTTCGGCAGCCCAGGTTTTAATCATCTCGGCCGGATCCCATCCTTCCATCTGGCTTTTGTGCTGTTTCAGGGCTTCGATTTTTAAATCAATGGTCTCCTCGATGTTGACAAAGGTATCACCGCCATCCCAGGCGGATATGTACACTTTGCGCACTTTGTGGGCTTTCAGTCCCTCTTCGGACAGCTCTTCAAACACCTGAGGCTGACCGGCAGCTGGAAAGACGGCGTCCAATGCGGCGGTGGCCGCCGCGCGGTGGTCGGGGTGGTTGATGTAGGTGCTGTTGGCAAATACCACAGTCGGGTCGCCGCAGATGACGACTTCCGGGCGAAAGCGGCGGATTTCGCGCACCAGTTTTTTGCGCAATTCGAGAGTCGGTTGGAGTAAGCCGTCCGGCTCACGCAGGAAGACGACCTCGCTGGCGCCGATGACCCGCGCGGCCGCAGTCTGCTCCGCTTCGCGGATTTCAGCGGCACGGGAGCGGGTCATGCCTTCTTCGGCAATGCCGGCATCACCGCTGGTGCAGAGGACGTAGGATATGCGGCATCCAGCGCGTGCCCAACGCGCCAGTGTCCCGGCACAGGAAAATTCAACGTCATCCGGATGGGCAACGATGACCATAGCGCTTTCGGGGATGTAAAGATTTTTACTGGACATGAATTCACTCCAATCGAGAGGGTTGATTTCAGAAATTTAAGGCAGGAACAAAGGCACAATCAGACTGAGCAGCGCAGCGGCAACAAAGCCGACTGCCAGAATGGTCTGATCGGCAAGGTACAACTGCACCGCGCTGAACAAAAAAACGGCAAAGAACAGGCTGGCTGTAAGCCGGCGCAGAGCCTTTTCAACCCGGCTGATTTGCTGTTTCAATTCCGGGCTGCGGAATTCCAAACGCCCCTGCTCCAAACGGGTGAGCAGCGTATCGGCGCGGCGCGGCAGGTTGACCAGCGTGCGCAGGGTATCGCCAGCTTCCAGCACCCAACCGCGCAATCCTCTCCCGCCCTCCTCGGCAATCAGCCGCTGGGCGTAGGGGATAATGCTGACCCATACGTTAAAGTTTTCATCCAGCCCGGTACAGATGCCGCTCAAAATCGACAGACAGCGCCCCAGAAGGATCAGATTATCCGGGAGCTGGAAGGGAGCATCATAAATCAATTCGCGAAACTCGGCAATGAAGGCCATAGCCTCGCTTGTGCTGAGGGCAACCAATTCACTGGTGGATTTGCCCCAAAACCGATCAAAAGCGCGCTGATTTGCCTGACGAAGTAATTCCAGATCGGCGCCGGGCAGTAAAACACCCATGATCTGATAAGCCTTGATTACCCGATCGGCATCCCGCTGCCCAACCGCAATAATCATCTCGCGAATGCCTGCGAGAATGGTTGGCGTGACTTCACCGGCCATGCCAAAATCCACAAAGACCAGTTTCCAGCCGGGGGTTTCTTCCTCTTCATTTGACGGGAGGGGGTGAACAAAAAGATTACCCGGGTGCGGGTCGGCGTGAAAAAAATGATCGTCCAATATCTGCTTGAGGTAGGCATCGAATAAACGTCTGGCTACCTCAGTCGGCTCAATACCGGCGGCGAGCATGGCTTCCTTGTCGGTGATCTTGATGCCGCCGACTTCCTCCAGTGTCAGGACGCGGCGGGTGGTGTAATTCCAGTGGATCTGTGGGACGAGAATCTCCGGATCATCCGCAAAGTTGGCACGGAAAACTTCGGCATTTTTGGCTTCGTGCAGGTAGTCAATTTCTTCCAAAAGGGTGCGGCTGAATTCTTCCAGCAGGGCGGGGACGTTGGCACGTCGGCGCACGGGCGGGTATAAATTTACCCAGCGGCCAACCATCCGCAGGGCTTTTAGATCCACCTCCACAATCGCTTCAATGTTCGGACGCTGAACCTTGACCACCACCGGCAGGGGAGTTTCTTCACCATCCGTGGAGAAGAGGCTGGCACGGTGTACCTGTCCAATAGAGGCAGCCGCCACGGGTGTTGGCTCAAAGTAAGCAAACAGACTTTCTAACGGGCGTTCAAATTCGCTTTCGATGACGCTGCGAATAGCCTCAAACGGCTCGGCTGCCACTTCATCCTGCAAGCCGGATAGTTCGCCGGTGATTTCCGGCGGCAGAATGTCTAATCGCGAGGACAGCCATTGCCCGACCTTGATCATCACACCACCTAGATCAATCGCCAACCGCCGAAAGCGGGCAGCAATCCGTTGCAGCCGCCGGGCGCGGCTGCGGCCTGACCATCTGCCCAATCCGATAAATGGCAGGAAGATGTCCCACCAGATCAGGTGCAGTAGAACCCTGCCAAAGAACCACAAAATGCGTTGATAACGGCGTCTTAACATCTTTGTTGGGATTATATCACCGCCCGTTTGGGGAATTGGAAGCGGGTGTATAATCGGCATATCTCACCCTATCTGCATCATCATCCCTGTAATGACGATTAAATCCCTACCATCCAGCGGCGGGAGGGCATCTGTAATTGGTCGGGGAACATTCCGTGCCCTGCGTCACCGCAATTACCGCGTCTGGTTCATTGGACAAACCATTTCCCTGATTGGCACCTGGATGCAAACCATGGCGCAACAGGTGCTGGTTTATCGGTTGACCGGTTCAGCGGCGGCATTGGGAATTGTCAGTTTTGTTGGTCTGATTCCAGTCATTCCGCTATCATTTTGGGCCGGCTCGCTGGCAGACCGCTACCCCAAACAAAAGGTGGTTCTGTTTGCCCAAATGGGGATGATGATTCAGGCAATTGCGCTGGCGTTGTTGACCTTTCTGGGCATGGTGGAGATCTGGCATGTCTACCTGCTCTCTTTTCTTTTCGGCGCGCTGACCGCCATTGACCTGCCAGCCCGCCAGGCGTTTACGGTGGATCTGGTGGAGGGAAAAGAGGACTTGACCAATGCGATTGGTCTGAACTCGGCCATGTTCAACCTGGCGCGCGCGCTCGGCCCTGCCCTGGCGGGGATGGTCGTGGCTGCAACCGGCGAGGCGATCGCCTTTTTCCTCAATGCGGCAACTTTTCTGGCGGTGATTGCCAGCCTGTTACTGATGCGCAACCTGCCCGATTCCTCGCACTTGCTCCATCAACAGAGCGGTACGCTGCGCCACATGGTGGAGGGGATGCGTTTTGTTTTTTCCAATCGTTCGATTGGGGTGTTGATCAGTCTGGTGGCGGTCAGCGCCTTTCTCTCCATGCCGTTCAATACGCTGATGCCGGTTTTTGGCGGTGAGATTTTAGCCGCCAGCGCTGCACCGGTCATTTCGCTCTTCTGTGACGGTCAGCGTGGCTGGTTCCAGTGCCAGGCCCCGCAAGCCCTGCCGCTGGGTATTTTACTGACGACGGTTGGCATCGGTGCGGTGATTGCGGCGCTGGTGGTGGCTTCTCTACCAACCGGGGCGCGGCGCGGGCGCTGGTTGACCTTTGGCAATCTGGCTTTTTCCGCTCTGTTGCTGGGGTTTGCGCTCTCACGTTCGTTTCTGGTTTCGGTGGTGATTATGCTGGGAACAGGATTTTGCTTTGTGCTGCAAAACGCACTGGCAAACACCCTGTTGCAAATTGCTTCCCCGGATGACCTGCGCGGACGGGTGATGAGTTTTTACACCATGACCTTTCAGGTCACCATGCGGCTGGGGGGATTACAGGCCGGTCTTGTGGCGGACTGGTTGGGCGCTCCGTTTTCGGTAGGGGTGGGTGCGCTGGTTTCGTTGTTCTACGGGCTGTTTGTTGCCTTGCGCTACCCGGATGTGCGTGAGATGAAGTAAGCCTCAGCCTATGGACAATTTTGTGTAAAATTAATAATCAACGTGAGTTTGGGATAAGATAAAAACGTTGCATGCAATGCCAATGACCCCCACCTGCACCTCCCCCAAAATCGCCACTGCGATTTTGGGGGAGGCGGGAGGGGGATGAAAATTTGAAAGTTGATGTAAAAATGATTTATCCCGAATTGACGTTAATAAAGTTTATTGTTTGGAGATGACGACATACCATGCGCGTTGAGGGGCCATATTTCAAGGATGAAGAGGGGCGTACCCTGATTTTGCGGGGGGTTAATCTGGCGGGTTCCAGCAAAGTACCTGCCGTCCCGGACGGTGCAACCTACCGCAGTGAACAGTTTTTTGATCACCGCCATGTGTCATTTGTCGGGCGCCCCTTCCCGCTGGAGCAGGCTGACGAACACTTCCGCCGGCTGCGGGCGTGGGGCCTGACTTTCCTGCGTTTCCTGGTCACGTGGGAAGCCATCGAACACGCCGGGCCGGGTCAGTATGATGAAGCCTATCTGGATTACATTCGCGCGGTTCTGCGAAAAGCAGCCGAATATGATATTCACGTGTTCATTGACCCGCATCAAGATGTGTGGAGCCGCTTTTCGGGCGGCGATGG
The DNA here is from genome assembly GCF_053501535.1 of Bellilinea sp. Lineage (NCBI taxonomy): Bacteria > Bacillati > Chloroflexota > Anaerolineae > Anaerolineales > Anaerolineaceae > Bellilinea > Bellilinea sp. Next base: position 27,371 of record NZ_JBRCOK010000022.1, read on the forward strand.
AGCGCCGGGCTGGACTCTGGAAGCGGTGGGGTTTGACCTGCACCATTTGCATGAAACTGGCGCCGCCATCGTCCATTCCCAACATGGTGATCCGTTCCCTCAGATGGTCTGGCCTTCCAACAGCAGCAAACTGGCTTCGGCGACGATGTTCACGCTTTTCTTCGGCGGAAATCACTTTGCCCCCCAGACCAAAATTGAGGGTGAGCCGGTTCAGGAATATCTGCAGCGCCATTACATTCAGGCGATTACCCGGCTTGCCGAACGGGTGTGCGACCTGCCGAATGTGGTCGGTTATGATGTTTTCAACGAGCCGCTTCACGGCTATATCGGCTGGAAGCGGCTGGACAGGCGTGAAGGCGTCCTTCAAACCGGTGAAACGCCCACGCCGTTCCAGTCCATGCTGCTGGGAGCCGGTTACCCGCAGTGGGTGGATATCATGGATCGGCGGGTTTTCGGCATTCACCGGGTTGGGCGAAGGCTGGTCAACCCCAACGGATTATCGGCGTGGCGGGAAGGGTACACCTGCATCTGGCGGCAGCACGGTGTGTGGGATGTGGACAGAAGCGGAAAACCGGTTTTACTTCAACCGGAATACTTTACCCGCTACGAAGGGAAAGAAGTGGATTTTGCCAATGATTACCTTAAACCCTTTATCAACCGCTATGCCAGGGCAATCCGCCAGGTGCAGCCGGACGCGCTGATTTTCGTGGAAGGGGAGGCATTCAATTCTGTTCCGTGTTGGGGGCCGGGAGATGTCCAGAACATCGTTTATGCGCCACACTGGTATGATGCCTTTGTATTATTCTTCAAGTCCTTTGTGCCGTGGCTGGGGGTGGATGTGCGCAACGGCGGACGACTGGTATTCGGGCGCAAAGCCATCCGCAAGTCGTTTGCCGAGCAAATTGCTCACTTCCGCGAACAGGCGCGCCGGTGTTTGGGCAATGCACCGGTGCTGATCGGCGAATTTGGGATTGCCTTTGATCTGAATCGCAAGCAGGCTTATCTTAGCGGGGACTATTCTCAGCAGATCGCAGCATTGGATCGCAGTTTACGAGCGATGGATGACAATCTGATGAGTTTCACCATCTGGAACTACACGCCGGATAACACCAATCTGCGCGGCGACCTGTGGAACGATGAGGATTTGTCCATTTTCTCCCGCGATCAGCAAACCGATCCGGAGGATATTTACTCCGGCGGAAGAGCGTTGGCGGCGCTGCTGCGTCCCTATGCCATGAGAACAGCCGGTGAGCCGTTACAGATGGAGTTCGATTACCGCAGCGGGCTGTTCCGCTATCGCTTCCGTCATGACCCGCAAGTGAGTGCGCCGACCGAATTGTATGTGCCGGCTTATCAATACCCCAACGGTTGTCAGGTACAGGTTTCGGATGGGGAAGCGTCCCTGGATTTATCCCAACAACGATTAATTTACCGCCACACCCCAAACCGCCCCGAACATGAGATCATTTTGCGGCGGGTGGATAGGGCGGCAACGCCTGGTCGTTGATGCGCTCAAGCGTCAGCCGTGCGCCGTATTGCCTGAGCCATTGTTTGCGGGCTTTGTAATCGGGCAGGATGCGAGCAACTTCGGCCCAGAAGGCGCGGCTGTGATTGGGATGTTTTAAATGAGCCAGTTCGTGGACGATAATGTAATCCAGAATTTCCGGCGGCGCCATGACCAGCCGCCAGTTAAGCGCGATATTGCCGTTGCTGCTGCAGCTGCCCCAGCGGGTACGCGCCTTGTTGATGCGTACCTTAGCCGGTTTTTTGCCAATAAGTTCTGAAAATTTCGCTACACGGAGCGGAAGAGTCAAATTGAGAAAATTGGTTAAGAACTGCTGCAGAACCGTATGGGCGTTGGGCAGCAAGTCGCTGCTCATCACCAGCCGGGTCGTTTCCAGCCGCAGGGTTTCGGTTCGGGTTTGGATGACCCGCAGCGGATAGGTTTTACCCATCACATAAACCAGATCTCCACTTTGAAAAGGGCGAGCCGGCGATCCTGCCTTTTCAGCCTGAACCTGCAAAACCTGCTGGCGGTGTTTCTCGATCCAGCTGCTTTTGCTGGCAACCCAATCCAGAATATCCTTTTGGGGCAGGTGCAGCGGAGCGCGCACTTCCAGCGAGCCGTCCGGACGGATAATGAGCGCAAGGGTTTTGCGTTTGCTGCGAATCAGCCGGTCAATATTTGGCGGGTTCATGGCGGGTCACTTCCGTAATAGCGTTCAATTGCCTGGTGGTCGGCTTCGATCAGATACACGTCCATGTGACCGAAACTGGCTAAGCGGCGGGCGGTGGAGAAATCGAAAAAGCCGTAATCCGGGCCGCGCTCGCGGATGACCTGTTCGAGGGTCTGCTGATGGGCAGTGCTGACCAGCACAAATGCGCGCCGGAAGGGGATATCCCTGCGTAGCATTTGGCGCGGCAGGTTGTACTGGTAAAAGTAGTACCATAAGGGAGCGTCTTCCGGTGCGGTAATGATCACCAGATCGCCGGATTGGAGGTGGGGCTGAATAAAACGCAGCGACTGTTCAACCCCTCCATAGCGCCGCTCACCCAGCGGAGCGCGCTGCACGATATATATCACCGAACCGGCCAGCAGAATTATCGAGAACATGGCCAGCAGCCCGCTCCTTATTCGGGAAGGATTCTTGAAAAGGTGTGAAACGGTTTCAATAAGATACGCTAGCCCTGCGGCTGCCCAAATCAGCATCAACGGCACTAAAAAAAGCCAGATGCGCGCCCAGGGGTTGGGACGTTGAATGAATACGATGACCGGAAGGATGACCAAACCGGCCTGCAGGGGAATGGGCAATCGGCTGAGCCGGGAATGAAAGATCAACCCAATCATCCAACCCAGCCCGAATAAACCTACCAGCGCCGGATGGACGAAACGCGTCCATTCCTGCCAGGTTTCGGTCACGCGCGATTGAAGGGTTGGCAGAAACCACTCGCGGGCAACCGGCTCGACCCATTGATTGGCGACCACCGACTTAATTCCGGAATTGAGAAAGACCGGCAGGTAGAACAGCCCCGCCAGCAGCACCGTGAGACTCCCGCACAGCAAAACTGCCAGCGGAAAGGAAAAGCGCCGCGATCGGTCAACTTTACCGCTCACCCAAACCAGAAAGAGCCAAAAATAAAGCATGGCTAACGAATAAACAAACACCGGCACCGTGTAAAGCCCCAGCGCGCCGAACAAAGCCAGTAACAGCCAGTGAAAAGCATTTCCCTGACGGAGTAAGTACACGGCCAGCCCGGCGTTCCATAAGGTGAACAATGCCAGAAGGGTATAACCGCGTGCATTTACCGAGAAACTCACCAGCACTGGTGCCAGGGCAATGGTCAAACCGGCCAGCCAGCCAGCGGCAGGGGAATAGAGCCGCCGCGCCAGGCCATAACCAAACGGAGCGAGCAGTGCCCCGGCTATCAAAGCCGGTAGGCGCACCGTCCATGGTTGAACACCGAACAGGCGGTACGAAAGATGGACGAGAAGGGTGTGGAAGAGGTGATTGTTGGGGTAATGGTAATCACTCAATCCCAGCCGCAGGGGTTGAACAGCGAATACGCTGAAGGTGTAGGCTTCGTCATGTTCCATGGGGACGTTGACGAATAACCCCCTTATGACCAGCCCGACGACCAGTAGAGCAGCAGCCGGCAGCCATATTTCTGGCTGGCGGAGTGAATTAAAAGATTCGTCCAGGCCGCGTTTTGCATCGGCGGGCAGGTTTTGAAAGGCATTGGTAAGGGTTTGTTTCAACCAGACCGCGGCAATTCGAAAATGATAGGGGAAGCGCAGGGCGATCACCGCGCAGCCGCTCAGCAGCAAGCCGCTGATACCCAGCACACCCTGAAAGACTTTCCAGAGGGCAGGGGTGAGCAGTTCGAGACTGCCGTCGCGGGCAAGCAAATCACCCAGCTGGCGGGCAGCCGGGTAGGGGAGTACAGCGAGCAGTAAAAATCCAACTCCTGAGATCAGCAAAGCCCCGGCCGTCACTTTGTGGGACTTATGGAAGCCTTCATCCGTAAGGGGAGGGACGCGCTTGCTCATGGGTGGATGTGTGTACGCGGGTTGAATCGGTCACGGGCTGGCGCGGCGAATTTGAAAGACATCAAAATCGCGGGCAACCACCGTATTTTCAAAGACCGGTTGGGCTTCAGCCAGAATATCTTTTTCGCGGTAACGGCGCGAAACATGGGTGAGAATCAGCTGGCGTACTTCGGCTTCCCGCGCCAGTTCTGCCGAGCGGCGGGCGGTCATGTGGCCAAAATGGCGCGCCATCTCGGCTTCTTCTTCCAGATAAGTAGCTTCGATGACCAGCGCATCCACCCCGCTAACGATTTCAATCAAATTGTCGGGATCGCCGACATCTCCAACGATGGCCAGCCGTGTACCGGGGCGGAATTCACCCAACACCATTTCCGGCAGAATGGTGCGTCCGTCCTCAAGGGTGACTGCCTGACCGGTGACCAGATCGCGGCGCAGAGGGCCGTTGGGAATGCCGAGTTCTTCGGCCTTTTCCGGCAGAAAGGGGCGGCGGCCTTTTTCTTCAAACAGGTAGCCAAGGCTTTCGGCGCCACGGTGAGAAACCGAAAAAGCCTGGATGGTGAAATCCTCAGCCTCGAAGATCAAGCCGGGCTGTACGACGCGCAGGTGCAGCGGCATGGGCGGCTCGGCGCCGCGCAGCACAACGCCGTAAACCAGGTCATATACGCGATCCAGTGCGCTGCGTGTGCCGATGATTTCCAGTTCGTCAATCGATTCCCACCGCATGAAGGTGGAAATCAGGCCTGCCAGACCGAGAATGTGATCGAGGTGTCCGTGGGTGAGCAGGATGCGGTTCAGATTTTTGAAGCCAATACCGGACTGTAAGATCTGGCGTTGTGTTCCTTCGCCGCAGTCTATCAAAAAGCGGTGTTCGTCTTTTTTGACCACCAGTGCGGGCAGGTTGCGGCGTACCGAAGGAGCTGAAGCAGATGTGCCTAAAAAAATGATTTCAAACAAGGCTGGCAAAATTCCTTAAGAATACAGGGATAAACCCTGCGCTGCCTATTCTCGAAGGCGGGCAGGCAGGGCGTCATCAATACAGGCTTTATTTTACCCTACTTCACGGCAATGAATTGATCTGGTTTTGTAAAATGAATTTGCTCGGTCGGGCTTGTAAAAAATCAAAAATAAGACTAAAATTATCGCATATGATCGCTGACACATACGTCATTTTACTCAACAATACCTGCATGTGTATGCGGCGGGGGGTGCTGCCCGCCGTGGTGTGCCAGCGTTAGTTCTTCACAGGCACGATTCAACCAGCGGCTGCGCCCTCTGCATCTCAACGGAGCGGCGCAGTTTTTTAATTCTCGTCCTAGGTCATTGCGGAGGCTGATATGAAACCCCTACAACCCATTGATCATTCTGCTTTACGAACCAATCAAGCGCTGATCATCCTCTTGCTGTTGATTTCCTTTATTACCAACCTGCCACTGCTGGCGGGGCTGGTAGGTGTGGCAATGCTGAGCGCTGCTCTACTTGGACGGCCGGCGTTCGGTTGGGTTTATACCGCTTTGCTCAAACCGCGCGGCTGGCTTAAGCCGGATGTGCTGATGGACAACCGCCAGCCGCATACCTTCGCGCAAGGGTTTGGCGGCGCGGTGCTGCTGATTTCTGGGGTCTTGTTCCTGAGCGGTTTACCGTTGATTGGCTGGGGATTGGTCTGGCTGGTGATTGCGTTGGCATCGCTTAATCTGTTTGTGGGCTTTTGCGTGGGGTGCGCCGTGTACTACTGGCTCAACCGCTTGCAGGTGCCGGGCTTCTCCCAGTCACCACCGCCGGGCACTCCGGCTGGCTGGCGTCCGCGCCGGGAGGGGCAGCACTGATGGACGACGTGCTTAGCCGCATCCTGTGGGCTGGTCTGCTGATCGGTGCAGGGGTTGGATTTTTCCTGTTGGTCAACCGCACCATTCTGCACCGAACGGCGGGTTTGAGCAGATACCTGCCTGGCTGGCAGCCCGGCAGGCCGGTCATTCTTTATTTCACTACCCCAGACTGCGCTCCCTGCCGCACCATTCAACGCCCGGCGTTACAGCGGGTTCAGGCGGAGTGGGGTGACCGTTTGCAGGTGATCGAATTGGACGCTACCCGTCATGCTGACCTTGCCAAACGCTGGGGTGTGTTGAGTGTACCAACCACCTTCCTGCTGGATACCAGCGGCAAACCCCGCTTTGTCAATCACGGCGTTACCCATGCCGAACACTTGATGGATCAACTGCGCCGATTGAGTGGTCAGGCCGGCTGAACGGCTGCCCGGTTATCTACGGTACGGGCTGAGGATGCAATGTACGCTGATTGTGAAGGTAACTTTCCAGTGAGAAGATGAGCAGCGCCAGCCAGATGAACCCAAAACCGATTGCGCTGGACAGGGTGAATGGTTCGTGATAAAGCAGCACGCCGAGCAGAAATTGCAATGTGGGAGCGATATATTGCAGCAACCCCATAATGGTCAGGGGCACGCTTTGCGCTCCGCCCGCGAATAATAGCAATGGGATGATGGTCACCAGCCCGCTCAGCACTAGCAGCAGATTGGTCATCGGCAGCGTGTGCAGGAAAGTCCCTTCGCCGCGCAGTTCGGCAAACAGCAGGTAGGCGAACATGGGCGGGAAAATCAAAGCCGTTTCCAATGCCAGCCCTCTGCGCGGCCCAAGCGGCGCAATTTTTTTGAGCAAGCCGTACAGACCAAAACTGAACGCCAGTACCAGTGCAACCCACGGCAACTGGCCGTAGCGGATGGTCAGGTAAGCCACTCCCACGGCTGCCAGACCGACCGGCAGCCATTGCAGCGGCCTCAATCGTTCACGCAGGAAAATTACCCCCAGAGAAACGCTGACCAACGGGTTGATAAAGTACCCCAAACTGGATTCGACCACCCTCCCCTGATTGACCGCCCAGACGTAGGTCAGCCAGTTGATCGCCAGCAGGATGCCGGCAGCGAGGTAAATCAACACGGTGCGGCGATTAAGGGAACGAATGAGCGGATTGATTTCGCGCCGGAACAGAAGATAGGCCGCCAGAAAAATGAACGACCACACCACGCGGTGCGCCATGATTTGTAGAGCAGGTACACCGTGCAGCCATTTGAAGTAAATTGGGAAAAAACCCCATAGAACATACGCCGAAATTGCTAATAAAATGCCTTTTTTCATTCCATGTCGTCCGTGATGCAAAATAATCTGGAATGATACCAGAAAATCAGTATATTCCTACACTTCCGTCTACCTGACGGGCATAGGCATCAATCCCGCCGCGGAGGTTGTAGACCTGCTGCCAGCCTTGCGCCAGCAGCCAGGCGGCCACAACGCGGCTGCGCTCGCCATGGTGGCATAAAATGACCAGAGGTTGCTGCGGCTCTCGGATCAGCGGCGGGAGGGCATCCACCCCATGGGCTGCCAGTTCGGACATGGGAAGCGCTAAAACGGCAGGATGCTGAAGAAAAGCCCGCGTCCATTCGTACGGCTCGCGAATATCCAGAATAAGCAGGTTGGGGTTTTCCTGCAGTTGGCTGTAAAGTTCTAGAGGGGTAATCTCCGGCGGGGGATTCATGCAGCGGCCTCCGTTTTCTTTTGCTGGCGGGTCATCCAGGAGAGGTAGAGGGCAATGGAACCTGCCACGGCTGCATTGAGCGATTCGATATTGCCGCGCATGGGCAGGTTGACCAGCATATCGCACTTTTTCGCAACCAGATTCCGCATTCCTTCGCCTTCATTGCCAACCACCAGCGCCAGTGGCGCATCCAGCGGAGCGTGTGAAATCGGTTGAGCTGCCTCGCCGGCCAGCCCAACCACCCAAACACCAGCTGACTTAAGCAGATCAATGGCCTGCGCCAGATTCATCTGGGCTACCAGAAGGTGTTCGGTTGCACCGGCTGAGGCGTGAACCACGGCTGGGGTAATGCCGGCAGCCCGCCGCGGAGGAATGATGATGCCATGTGCGCCAACCGCTTCGGCCGTACGCAGTAAAGTTCCCAAATTCTGCGGGTTCTGCAGCATGTCCAGCAGCAGAATCAGGGGCAATTCCTGGCGTTGATTGGCGCGTTTGAGAATCTCGCTGTAATCGGCATAAGGGTAAGCGCTGACCTCCAGCGCAATGCCCTGGTGACCTTCACCCAGCGCATCCAGCTGTTGTCGCGGGACACGTTGCACCGGGATGCGCCACCTGGCGGCTTGATTGAGAATTTCGGTTAATTTTCCTTTTTCTTCCG
>NZ_JBRCOK010000023.1:0-5230 GCF_053501535.1 Bellilinea sp.
ATTTTAATCCAGTGACAAGGTCTCGAAAGGTTAACATGTCTCCCTGCAGATGTACAAGAAAACCATCTGGTTATCGTTTTTTATTATACGTCAAATACTTTCTGAGAGGGTGTTGAAAAATAAAGGCAATTGGCGGTCTAAAGCCTCTTCAGGAAAAACACACAACCACAAGAGGGCTGGGCGGAAGGGTGAGGGGGTTCAGTGTTGTTGTAGTTTTGGCATGATCACCTCCATTTTTTGCTGCTTTTTCGACCACCAGCGACACTTCACCCCCGGTCAGGCGGTTGCTGTCCGCGTTTTGAAACCTACTCCGGTCAATAGTTTGACCAGCCGTTTCAAATTCAGTACCATCGCCGTTAGAAAAGCCTGCACTGCAAAACCCATCTTTCCCAGATAGCGACAGCGTCCCAACCCATGCCCCTGTTTGGCTTCCCCAAACTTGCGCTCAATCTTGTAGCGCTCCTTCAAACCCTGCTGATAGCGCGGCGTTTGAGACAACTCCATCCACACCTGTTTGTTGGCGTCCTTTTTGGCGATGCGGGTCTTTTTCAAACGAATTGCGGAATGTAAGCCGCGCTGTTGCAGATAAAAATGATTGTCCCCATCGTCATAGCCCTTGTCCGCCGCATAGGTCTCCACCGGCAATTCTTGCTGCAAGTCCCGTTCGACCAATCCAACCAAATGATGTCCATCATAAGCCTCTCCCGAAGTCACTTCCACCGCGGTAATCAAACCACTCTCCGCATTCAAACTGACGTGCGCTTTGTACCCGTAAAAATACTGATTCTGCCGTTCAACTTTGCCCTGCGCATTGCGCACTTTGCGCTGATGCTTGACCCCCCAGCGCGCATCCCTATCGCGCGGCGGCTTGCCTTTCTGCTGGCGCTGCTCATCCTTGTCAGTGTTCACATTCGCCACGCTGTGCACGCTGTCCACAATCTGAATTGCACCGAACTGCACCCCCTTGCGCAGCGCAGTCTGTACAATCTCCGCCAACATCTCTTCAAACACCTTCAACTTGCCGCGCTCGACCAGCCGCTGACGATAAACGCTCAACGTCGAATGGTCGGGCGCTTTCTCATCCACCGCTAAACCTACAAAATATTTGGCAGGCAGGTTCTCATTCAGGTGGGTTTCCACCTGTCGCTCGCTCAAATTGTATAAATAAGCCAGCAATTCCATCTTCAAAATCATCGCTGGCTCAAACGGCGGGCGTCCGACCAACCCTTCGCCTTTATACAGGCGGATCAATTTACGCGTGTAAGGTTTCCAGTCAATCACTTCATTCAATTTGCGCAGAAAATGGTCGGCCGGAATGATTTGGTCATAAACATACTCCCCAAAGAATGAACTCTTACCAGTTTCAACATATCGTGGCTGTTCCATTTCGCTCTTCTCCTCTAATCCAGGTGACGCGATTGTATTAAACTCTCGTCATTCGGTCAAGAATTTCTTGTTTTTCAACACTCTCATTAACACGTTTCGAGGATGAATAATCGGGCCAGTTAACAATATTGATAACCAAACCCAATTGAAAGGCAGTTTGGTTGACTGTTCAATTTTTTGAATGCTACAATAAACCTTAAATGAATTCAAACTCGAATGTCACTGAAGAAAATCGGTAATTTTTCCGTGCGGACGCCCTCACCGACCTGACCAATTCCTCATCATCGCCGGTTTTCTTCCCAAATTGCAGATGAACTCGTCGTTGGGAGATGAATGGCTGGTTCTCCAAAAGTAAGTAAAAAAAGAAAGCCTGTCGGCTGGTTAACCTTCATATTTGCCCTGCTGGTGGTGCTACTGTGGAATGTCATCCCCATCATTCGGGATCAATGGTTGCTTCTTCCTACCCCAACCTTGCCAGCACTCTTACCCACTCCCCTTCCGCTTGAAACACCCGAACCGCCCCTTGCCCGTCCAGAGGTGAGCAATCTGAACGTTGCCCTTGGTGAATCGATTGCACCCCAAAATGACTCAAACCCCGATGGGATCATGGTGTTTGCGATGAGCGATGGGCCTTTCATTCATTTATTTGCCTTCCATCCAACCCATTTACCGCTTTCCCGTCTGACCAACCATCCCTGGGACGATTTGCACCCGGCGATCAGCCCGGATGGCAGCCGAATTGCTTACGCTTCTCGTCGGAACGGCTACTGGGATATTTACATCCTTGACTTGAGGAACGGTGCATTAACCCGCGTTACCGATACCCCGGAATACGACGGTTGGCCAAGCTGGTCTCCTGACGGCCAATGGCTGGCCTACGAGACCTACGCCAATGGCAATCTGGATATCTTTATCCAATCTCTCGCTGATCTAAGTCAGGCACCCATCCCACTCACCAACTCCTCCAGCGCTGACCATTCTCCGGCATGGTCCCCGTCAGGACAGGAAATTGCCTTTGTTTCTGACCGCAGCGGACAGGATGAAATCTGGACAGCCCGGCTTGACCAGATTGGCGAACGGTATACCAATGTCAGTCTTGGGGTCGGCAGTCCCGCTCATTCCCCTTCATGGTCACCCGATGGTCACTTTTTAACCTGGGGTGGCCGTTACAACGCCGCCGATACAATTTTCGTTTGGGATAGCACGTTCCCCCAAAAACCAGCCGTAGCAGCCTTTGCAGGGAGCAATGCGGTTTGGAGTCCGGACGGAAAGGTGCTCCTGACCCGTCAGACCGACTTTTTACAGGATCATCTGGCTGGTTTTGAGGTTTCCTCTAAAAAACTGGCGCTGCCTTTTTGGGTTATGCCTGCAGCCATTCACGGCATGGATTGGAAAGGCGGGCAAATCAACGATTTGATCATGGCATACCTGCTGGATAGTCCGGCAGTTCTACCCTCGCTTTATAGCGTTCAAATTACACTCGCACCCCAATCTCAGCCCAACCGTTTTGGACTGGTATCCCTAACAGATGTCAATGTCCCATATCCCTACTTGCACGATGCAGTAGATGAATCCTTTGCAGCGCTCCGCCGTGAAGCTGCCCGCCAATCAGGCTGGGATATTTTGGGAAATTTGGAAAACGCTTACTTGCCGATTACCGAGCCACCCCACCCCGGCAGTGTGGACGAGTGGCTGCTGACCGGTAGAGCGTTTGCGATTAATCCCTTACCCATTCAAGCCGGCTGGATGACGATTACCCGCGAAGAACGCGGTGGGCAAACCTACTGGCGCATCTTCATCCGCGCCCGCTATCAGGATGGATCCCAGGGGCAACCCATGAAAGATCATCCCTGGTCACTGGATGCGCGTTACAACGGCGACCCGCGCACCTACGAACAGGGTGGCGCTTTCACCCCGATACCGGATGGGTATTGGATAGATTTCACCGAACTGGCAGCTCGCTTTGGGTGGCAGCCGGTAGCGGCCTTACAAAACTGGCGCACATTTTACCCGGCTGCCCGTTTCAATCAGTTTGTCAAAACGGACGGTTTAGATTGGAATGGGGCGATGGCGCAGTTTTATCCACCTGAGGCGATTCAAACGCCAACCGCCATCCCAACCCTCACCCTTACACCTACCATTTCTCCCACAATCCGTTTTTATCGGACGGCAACACCATTGCCAAGCCCCACCTCAACCAGTCAGCCCACCCGCCGGCCAACATGGACACCGCTGCCCGGAGCCGTTCAACCATGAACAAACCCGGTAATCTTTTCTTTTTTACGCTGTTGTTTGCACTGCTGCTGAGCGCCTGCCAGAGCAGTGCAGTTGCGGATGCCGCCCCATCAACAAAAATTGAAGCGGCCGCGGTCGCCATCGCCACACCCCTGCCCGATACCAATCTTTCTTCCCCAAATATGGAAACGGCCTGGCAGGCTTTAGAAGCCGAAGAGCCGCTTAAATTCACCTTCCCAACACCGGCAGATCCACCAATTTCTCTTTGGCGTCCACCGCTTTACGAGGTGCCATGGGCTGTCAATCCTCACGATCACTTCTACTTCATTCGCCCAATTGCCGCCGATGAAGTCAACTGGCCGCTGGCAGATTACCGCTACGGTTATTACTTTACCGGCACCAACATTGTTCACACCGGCATTGATATTGATGCCAAACGCGGTACGCCGGTGATCGCAGCTGCAGACGGTACGGTTGTTTGGGCCGGGATTGGACTTTACAAAGGGCCCGATTCGCCGGATGATCCCTACGGGATTGCGGTCGCCATCCGTCATAATTTTGGATTTGATCGCCGTCAGTTATACACCATCTACGCTCACATGGACCGCGTGGATGTTTCGGTTGGGCAAACCGTGAAAGCCGGTGATCAATTGGGCATCGTCGGAAACACCGGTTTTACCACCGGGCCTCACCTGCATTTTGAAGTCAGACTGGAGCGAAACAGTTACTATGTTTCGCGCAATCCCGAACTCTGGTTGGCACCTCCACAGGGGTGGGGTGTTCTGGTCGGGAGGTGGATGAAAGCCGACGGATCTCTCATCCGCCTGCAGGATGTGCGGGTTTCATCATCTGAGCTTAAGCGAAGTTGGGTGGTACGAACTTACGCACCCGAAAGCGTCAACAGTGATGATTATTATCGCGAGAATCTGGTGCTGAGCGACCTGCCAGCCGGTGAGTACAGCCTTCGGTTTTCTTATAACGACACCGATTATCAGACTCGTTTCAGAATTAACCCCGGAGCAATCACCTACCTCACCTTTCGCGAAGGATACGGTTTTTCCAATCGTCTTCCCAATTCTTCTTCGGATACTCCAGTTTGGCAACCTGTTGAGCCATAAAACCTTGACAATTTGAGTGGCTCAGTACAGAATCGAGGGATTGTCTGCCAGCCAAATGGCAAGTATCATTGAGAAAGATTGAAGAATTGGAGGAAGAATTATGATCATAAAAAAATTTCTGAAACAGGCGGCCATGGGAGCGCTGCTGTTAAGCTTGCTGCTCTCGGCTTGCAGCCGTTCAGAGGCTACTCCCACAACCGACCCGGCTATGATTTTCACCCAGGCCGCTCAAACAGTCGCCGCAGGTTTGACTCAGACTGCCGCCAGCATGCCAACCGCCACCCCTACGGTGACTTTACCGCCTACCAACACCCCCGAACCGACTCAGGCAGTTTCTCCCACCAGCGCCGAAACGCCCACTGCTACCATACCGCCGACTGCTACTCGTTCAGCCGTTGCAGACCGGGCAGAGTTTGTCACACAGTCACCCCTTGACGGCACGGCAATGTACCCGGAGCAGCCCTTTACCCTGACCTGGACGGTGAAAAACG
>NZ_JBRCOK010000024.1:0-21579 GCF_053501535.1 Bellilinea sp.
CGGAAATTTAAATTAACGTGAATTCGGGATAAATTCAAAACCCGCAAGTAAAGCAATTACCCCCTCCCGCCTCCCCCTAAATCGCCCCAGCGATTTAGGGGAAGGTGCAGGTGGGGGTCAAACATCCTCAAAGGAATAGGAAGAGGATTTATCCCGAACTGAGGTAATTTTTATTAAAATTTCAGCGATTCCAAAGCGCAGGTCAGGATAACTGTCACTAAAAACGTGTCGGTGAACGCAGTATAATCGTTTTGGAACAAACCATTCATGGGTTCACTTCCTGCGGAGGGAATCGGGTATGCCATTAGAAATTGTCATCGGCACACAATGGGGGGATGAGGGTAAAGGACGGATTGTGGATTTGCTGGCTGCAAAAGCCGATGTTGTGGCGCGCTTCAACGGCGGCGACAATGCCGGTCATACGGTGACGGTGGGCAGCCGCACCTTTAAGCTGCACCTGATTCCTTCCGGTATCATTCATCCACACACCATTGGGGTGATGGGCAACGGTATGGTCATCAACCCGGTCACCTTTGTCAATGAAGTGGAAATGTTGCAGGCTGCCGGTGTGGCGGCCAACCCGGAACGGCTGCGCATTTCTCACGCTGCCCATCTGATCACCCCGGCGCACCGCGCCCTGGATGCCGCGCAGGAAGCCGCGCGCGGACAGGCCCAGATTGGCACCACCGGCAGGGGAATTGGGCCGGCCTACACCGGCAAGACTTCCCGCAACGGCCTGCGCATGGAGGACATGCTGGACGCCTCGTCCTTCTATAAAAAAATGAAACAGCATGTCGAAGAGATCAACACTATGCTGGTCAAACTCTATCGGGCTGACCCGCTGGATGAAAACGCGGTGGCGCGCGAATACGCCAAACTGGCTTTGCAGCTGGCGCCGTACATTACCGATACCGGCGAGCTGGTTTATCGGGCTTTGCAGCAGGGCAAACGCGTGCTGGCGGAAGGCGCGCAGGGCACCCTGCTCGATCTGGATCACGGTACCTATCCCTATGTAACCAGTTCCTATGCCACGGCAGCCGGGGCGCTGGTGGGGTTGGGGGTGGGCATTGTGCCGGTTGAGCGCGTCATCGGCGTGACCAAATCCTTCCAGACCCGGGTTGGAGCGGGGCCATTCCCCACCGAGGTGTTCGGCAAAACCGCCGAACGTCTGCGCGGCAGTGGCAAAAACCCCTGGGATGAATTTGGCACCACCACCGGACGCCCGCGGCGAGTCGGCTGGCTGGATGGGGTGTTGCTGCGGTATGCCCTGCGTGTCAACGGCGTGACCGAATTGATGGTGACCAAGATGGACATCCTCAGCGGTTTGACCAATTTGCGCCTGTGCACCGCTTACCAGCAGGGCAGTCAGGTGGTGCACGAACTGCCGCTGGGCCCGGCCAACCTGACTCCTTACGAGCCGGTTTACGAAGAACTGGCGGGTTGGGAAGAAGAAATTACCTCGGTGCGCCGCTGGCAGGAACTGCCCGAAGCAGCGCGGGTTTATGCGCAGCGGCTGAGTGAATTTTGCGGTGTGCCGGTGCGCCGTCTTTCGGTTGGCCCGGAGCGCGAGCAGGTGGTGGACGTTCCGCTGTGAGGCAGGTGCGCCGCTGGATTGCTGCTGTGCTGCTGCTGGCGGGGGCACTGTCTGCCTGTCTGCCGGCCGGCGGGCAGAGCGCGCCGGTTTTGGAAACCCCGACCTCACAACCCACGCCCACCCATACGCCCACCATTGTCTGGTTCCCGCCGACCCCCACCCGCACACCGCTGCCTGCGCAGCAAATCCTCCCTACCCCAACCCCGCAACTGGGCAAAGATGAAATTCTGCTGGAGGATGATTTCAGCGCGCGTGAGGGTTGGATGACCAGCCGCACGACGGCCGGCAGCATTGCTTACGGGGTGGATGAACTGACCCTGGCGGTTGCCAGCCGCCGCGCCTATCTGGTTTCGCTGCGGCGCACCCCCGCTTTCGGTGATTTTTTTCTGGAAATGACCGCCCGCGTCAGCCTGTGTCAGGCGGAGGATCAATATGGTTTGCTGCTGCGGGCAGCGGATGAGTGGAATTACTACCGCTGGGTAATCACCTGTGACGGGCGTTCGCGGCTGGAACGTGTGCAGCAGGGCGCGTTCGTCATTGTGCAGGACTGGGTCGAATCGCCCCGCATTCAGGCCGGCGCGCTGGCCGAAAACCGGCTGGGGGTGTGGATGTTCGGCAGGGAGATGCGTTTCTTCGTCAATGACCTGGAACTCTTTGCCGCGCGTGACCCGGTGTGGAGTGAAGGCGCAGTAGGGGTATTCGTGCGCGCCGCCGGCGAGCCGCCGCTCACGGTCAGCTTTGATAATTTGCAGGTCTGGTCGCTCGACCAGAGGCAGATTCCCACCTCAACACCCGTACCGCCGGCGCCGTAAGGCGGTTTGGGTAGAAAGAGAGGGGGGAATTCCAGTTGGCAGGTTTAACGAGCGTTTGGTATAAGGGCAAAACCTTGCCAGCGGCGTAACCAACTCCCACCCGATGCGCAGGAGGGGGCCAAAAAAATGTGGTATTGGATGGCAGGAGGATTTAGACCAAACTGACGTTAAAGAGGCCCTGTAATCCCTTTTGAAAAACGCTTTTCGTGTACAATACATTTAAGCACTCTCGCTAATTCTTCCATTTACACTCAGGAGAGACCATGTTCCATACCATAATCTTAATTGGCAATCTGGGACGCGACCCGGAAATGCGCTATACCCCCACCGGTCAGCCGGTTACCAGTTTCAACGTGGCCAGCAACCGCCAGTACACCAACCAAAACGGACAGAAAGTCAAAGAAACCATCTGGTTCCGCGTGTCGGTATGGGGAAAACAGGCAGAAGTGTGCAATCAATATCTGCGCAAAGGCAGTAAGGTATTAATAGAAGGCCGGCTGACCCCCGATCCCAACTCAGGCGGGCCGCGGGTCTGGACGCGCAGCGATGGCAGCAGCGGCGCTTCATATGATGTTACCGCAACAACAGTGCGCTTCCTTTCTACGCGCGGCGAGATGGAAGGTGAAGTGGGCGGTGAAGACCTGCCGGAAGTGGATGCCGGCGAGGACATCCCCTTCTAGAGGGGGCAGCAGCCATGACCACACCCAATCGTCCGCCGGCGGGTATTCCGATGGAACTGCCCGATGACCTGGCTCCCTTTTACAGCAATGTGGTGCGCATCAGCCACACACCAACCGATTTTGTGCTGGATTTTGTTCAGGTGCTGCCCGCCCAGATGCGCAACCTGATCCGCTCGCGCATTGTCATGTCGCCGGTCGGCGCCAAGTTATTTCTGCGCGCTTTTGCTGAAAATCTGGCGCGCTACGAAGCCAGTTTTGGCGAAATTCAAATACCGCAGGGTGATCCCGGTTTGGCGGGCGACCTCTTTCGACGCATTCATCCCACCGATCCGAACCCGCCCCCGCAGGGAGAGTAACCCCCATGCCCGATTTAAGCGAACTCAACAGCCGGGTGCATCAGACTTTCGAAACGCTCAATCAGGCGCGTGAGCAGGCGCTGCTTCAGGCGCGCCAGTTGACCCGTCTGTGCGCAAATACCATTCGCGCCATTCACCGCAGCGAAATGGAAACCGCCCGCCAAAATTTGCAGGAAGCGGCAGACATTGCTGCCGGGCTACAGCGTCTGCTGGCGGACTTTCCGCTTCTGCTCTATGCGGGATACACGCAGGATGCCCTGAAAGAATATGTCGAAGCCAGTCTGACCTTGTGTATCATCGAGGATACCCCGCTGCCCTCACCGGAAACGCTGGGTGTGGAATACAACACCTATCTGAACGGCATGGCAGAGGTGACCGGGGAATTGCGTCGGCGCTGTCTGGATATTTTACGGCAGGGCTATTCGGAGGAAGCCGAGCGGCTGCTGGGCTGGATGGATGAAATCTACAATCTGCTGGTCACGGTAGATTACCCGGATGCGCTCACCGGCGGGCTGCGCCGCCAGACCGATCTGGTACGCGGGATTGTCGAACGCACCCGTGCCGATTTGACCCTCAGCCTGCGTGAGGAGCGTCTTCAAAAGGCGCTGGAACGTGCCTCGAACCGCTTGCCGAACGATCCGCATCCATGAAACGCAGTGTACTGCGCGCTTCCGAAATCGGCGCGTTTCTGTATTGTAAACGAGCCTGGTGGTACCAGCGGCAGGGGCTGGTCTCCGAAAACGAATCGGCCATGCTGGAGGGTACTTTCACCCATCAGGCGCATGCCCGCACGGTGCTGGCAGCCCGTTTGCTGCGTTTGCTGGGCTGGGCGCTGCTGGCAGCCGCGCTGATGGCGGTTGCTGTGGGGCTGACCCTGACGGTATTGAATTAAGCATGTGGGTGTGGTGGGCTGCGCTGGTTTTTGTGCTGGGCGGCCTGGCGCTGCTGTGGCTGGGGGCGCGCCAGCAGCGGCGCAGCGGTTTGCCGCCCGGGCGGGTGCTGTACAGCGACCCGAACATCATCGGTGAACCGGAACGACCGCTTTTCGACCCCGACACCCTGCTGACCGGCAAACCGGATTACCTCGTCAAAGATGGCGGGGCTGTCATCCCGGTGGAAGTCAAGAGCGGGTGGGCGCCGTCCGAACCCCACCCCGGGCATGTCTTTCAGTTGATGGCCTACTGCCGGCTGGTGGAACGCTCGCTGGGGGTGCGCCCGCCCTACGGCATTTTACGCTACCGCAACCGCACCTTTGCCGTGGATTACACGCCGCAGGCCGAGGCGGAACTGCTGGCGCTGATTGAGGAGATTCATGCTGCCGGCGGCCGGGAACAACCTCGTTCACACGATTCGCCGGCGCGCTGCGCCGGCTGCGGCTTTCGCAGTCAGTGCAACCAGCGGTTGGATTAGGGCTTTATCTCGTTCCGCGTTTCGCCGTTGAGCGGCTTTTGCAGCTCAACCGCAGCCGGTTTGTTTTCACCGTTTTCTCCGCCGCGGATGCGGGTGATGCGGCTGTATCCGCAAGATGTCCAGAAACGCAGGGCGCGCCAGTTTTTCAAGCCTACCTTGATGCGCGCTTCGCGGAAACCAATCTGTTTGGCGTGGGCTTCCAGATGGCGGACAATTTCACGCCCAAAACCCCGCCCCTGAAAGACCGGACGCAGGTACAGGCTGCCAATGTACATGGTATCCGGGGCAGGGTAGCCAAAGTAAACCGCCAGAAAACCAATCGTATCGCGGCTTTCCAGATCGCGAATCAGGTAAAGCGATTCGCGCCATGCCACCCCGCCGGGCGGCAGCACACTGTGACGCAGTGCCTGCAACGCCTGCTCGTGCGGCGGTAGTAACTGCCCCATCTCGCGTAAAATTTCCTGATTTTCGCTCAAAATCAGGGTCAATTGTTCCAGAAAGCGCTCATCTGCCAGATGCAGGAAGCAGGATTCGGTTTCCCAGCGCTCCGGCAGGAAGGTGCGCGGTGCGCCTTCACGGCGCATCCAGTAATGGGTGTCGGTTTCGCCGACGATGACAAAGCCCAGCCGCAGGTACAGCTGACAGGCGGGGTTGATCTTCAATACCCGCAGGCTGACCGGCAAGCCGCGGCTGGCAGCTCTTTCCAGCACTTCGCGTATCAGCGCCGTGCCGATGCCCAGCCCCTGATACTGCGGCAGAATCTCGATATTCGAGAGGGTGATTCCCAGCGGGGTTTCTTCCAGCGTCAGAACGCCGATTTCTGCACCCATGTAGCGGATGATGTGGCTGTGCTGCGGGTTGAAATGTTCCCGGAAATAGCGGTATTGGAATTCCTCGTCCCATCCCCACGTCTGCTGAATGTAGGGCTTCAGGGCAGCGCAGTGCAGCTGCCACAGAAAGTCAGCATCCCGTTCGTTCGCCGGGCGAAGAGATAAATCGCTTCTCATGCCTTCCTTTCCCGCTCACTTAAAATTTTATGCGTCCGCCAGCAAACCTGCAAGAAACCAGCCAGATGCGCCAGTGGGCGGATATGACTCTTTTCATCGGCGTAAATGGTGCGGATGTCCACCCAATCCATTTTCAAATTGTGCTGAATGCAGCGCACAATCATTTCCACCTCAAACTCAAACCCGCGTTCACGGCCGGGCTGTTCCACCAGCAGGCGCATCAATTTGCGGCTGATCAGGCGGTAACCGGACTGGTTGTCGGGGATGGGCTGTCCGGCTGCCCATGAAAAGAGTGCCGTTCCGAGCGTGTTGCTCAGCCGGCGCACGGCCGGCATTTGCCGAAAGTTGCGCCTGCCGATGATCAAATCCGCGCCGGTGAGTGTCCAGCGCTCAAGGAAAGCCGGTATTTCAGCCGGGTCGTGCTGTCCGTCGGCATCCAGGGTGATGACGGCCTGCGTCCCCTGTTCCAGCGCAGCAGAAAGGCCGCGCAGCAGAGCAGCGCCCTTGCCCTGATTGGGCTGCTGCACCAGTACCTGTGCGCCGGCAGCGCTGGCCTGCGCGGCAGTATCATCCGTCGAACCATCGTCTATCACCAGTACGGGCAGGTACTGGCGGGCTGCCCTGACCACCCCGCCGATGTGCGCTGCTTCGTTGTACGCCGGTATCAGCGCCAATACTGCGGCGGAGGCAGAGGGTTGCGCGGATGAAATTTGCACGTAATCAATTTTATCATAAGCCCGCCTCAGAGAGGCTACTGATGCTTGCCGGTTTTCTCCGCCACGTTTCCATCTCCCGACGGAATTATGATAGGATTAAAGCAAACTTGACGATGCTGAGGAAGGACTATCATGACCGATCGAATTGACCCGCAGACCTTTGCTCATCTGGTTGATCTGGCTGCGCTGGAACTGGACGAACAGCAGGCCGAATACCTGCGCCGCGAGTTGAACGCCCAGTTGAGCGCCATTCACGAGCTGGAAGCCATCCCGCTGGAGGATGACCTGCCGATTACCTCGCACGGTGTACCCTATCCGCCCCAAATCAGCCAGCCGCCGCGTGCTGACGAGTGGCAGCCCTACCCCGACCCGCAGGAAATCATCGCTCAGGCGCCGGAGAGCGAAGCCGGTTATGTGGTCGTCCCCGATATTCCCCATACCACGCTGGAATGATGCCCCATGGAACTTTGTGACCTGCCTGCTTACGAATTGAGTCTGTTGCTGCGTCAGAAACAGGTTTCCGCGCTGGAAATTACCCAGTCCTGCCTGCAGCGAATTGAAAAGGTGGACGGCCGCCCCGGTCAGCTGGACGGCGGGCAGCCCACCCCCGAAGATGAAGAAAAAGTCCACGCCTTTATCACCCTGACCAAGAAGCGCGCCCTGGCGCAGGCCAACGCGATTGACCGCAAACTGGCTGCCGGCGAAGACCCCGGCCCGCTGGCCGGCATTCCCTTCACCGTCAAGGATATTTTCTGCGTGCGCGGCACCCCATCTACGGCTGCTTCGCGTATTCTGGCAAACTTTGTTGCCCCCTATACGGCCACACCGGTGGAGCGCATGGAAGCAGCCGGTGCGGTGCTGCTCGGCAAGGTCAATCTGGACGAGTTTACCTACGGTTCGTCGAACGAATCCAGCGCTTTTCAGCCGGCGCCGCGCAACCCGTGGAACCCGGCCTATGTTCCCGGCGGCTCATCGGGCGGTTCGGCTGCCTCGGTGGCAGCCGGTGAAGCGCCCCTCTCGCTCGGCACCGATACAGCCGGTTCCATCCGTCAGCCGGCGGCTTTTTGCGGTGTGGTGGGTGTCAAGCCGACTTACGGGCGGGTTTCGCGTTACGGGTTGATCGCCTTCGGCTCCTCGCTGGACTGCCCCGGTCCGCTGGCGCGCAATGTGGTGGATGCCGCGCTGATGCTTCAGGCCATCGCCGGGCCGGATGCGCGCGATTCGACCACCGCCAATCTGCCCGTGCCGGATTATCTGGCCGCGCTCGAAGAAGGCGTGCGTGGATTGCGAATCGGGCTTTCGCCGGATTATTTTCAGATCACCTTCCCGGACGCGCACAGCGGTGAATACCGCCAGCAGGAACTGCCCGCCGAGATCGAAGCGCGCGTGCGCTACGCCGCCGGGGTGCTGGCTTCAATGGGCGCGGAAATCATCGAGGATGTCCCCATGCCCAACACCCGTTACGGCATTCCGGCTTATTTTGTCATCAGCCGGGTGGAAGCAGCCTCGAATCTGCACCGTTACGATGGGGTCAAATACGGCTACCGCACACCGCAGCCGGTCAGTGATCTGCGCGACCTGTATCGCAAGACGCGCAACGAGGGTTTTGGCCTGCAGCCCAAATTGCGCATTCTGATGGGGATGTATGTGAGCGCGGCGCAGTATTCGGCGCAGTATTACCGGCGCGCTTTGCGGGTGCGCACCCTCATCCGCCGTGATTTTGAACAAGCCTTTGACCCGGAAGGGAAGTATCGTCTGCATGCCCTGTTGACGCCGACTACTCCCACGACTGCTTTTGAGATCGGCGCAGTGTACGGCGATTCGGTTTTGATGCAGTATGCCGATCAGTTGACCGTGCCGGCCAATCATGCCGGGGTGCCGGGCGTTTCGCTGCCGTTTGGGCTGGATGAGCACGGCCTGCCGATTGGTGTGCAGCTGCTGGGCGCCGATTTCAGCGAACCGGTGCTGCTGCGCATTGCCCGCGCGCTGGAGCTGGCTACCGAGAGCGAGCCGTGGCGCAAACTGAAACCACAGGTTTTGAGAAATCTGGCGGGGTGAACGATGGGAAAGATAGAAATTTGCGAAACGTTTCGCGAAGAAGCTGAGTGTGTACTTTACCACGGAGATACACTGGATTTACTTCGTTCGATACCGGATGGGCGTATTCAGCTGGTAGTCACTTCACCTCCCTATAACCTTGGCAAGCCCTACGAACCGCGTCTTGATATGGATGTATATCTGGAACAACAGGAAGCGGTAGTTAAGGAATGTGTACGAGTTTTAAGTGAAGAGGGTAGTATTTGCTGGCAGGTGGGAAATCATGTCAAAAAAGACGGTGAAATAATCCCCTTGGATATTGTGCTTTATCCTTTGTTCAAGTCCTTTGGTCTTAAGCTGCGCAATCGTATTGTCTGGCATTTCGGGCATGGACTACATGCTTCCCGTCGTTTCTCAGGCCGTTATGAGGTGATCCTGTGGTTCACAAAAGGGGATGACTACCTTTTTAATCTGGATGCTGTGCGGGTGCCGCAACGATACCCCACAAAGAAATACTTCAAGGGCCCGAAGAAAGGACAGCTGTCGGGCAATCCGTTGGGTAAAAATCCTTCGGATGTTTGGGAAATTCCCAATGTGAAGGCGAATCATGTAGAAAAAACCATTCACCCATGTCAATTTCCAGTTGAATTGGTTGAACGTCTGGTGCTGGCGATGACTAAGCCGGATGATTGGGTTTTTGATCCATTTATGGGAGTTGGTTCGACTGCAATTGCAGCACTGATACACCAGCGACGAGTGGTTGGGGCTGAAATAATGCCTGAATATATTGAAATTGCCCGCCAGAGAATCAGGCTGGCAGAGGAGGGCCGATTGCGCATCCGGCCAATGGAAAGACAGGTGTTTGATCCGCAAGGAAAAAATGATGTTGTTCCACCAGTCTATGTTGAAATTGGGCAGCCCCAGCAAGCGAGTTTACTGGAAAACCGCACCTCTTATCTGGAGAGTCAAACAGACCATGAAAATCATTTATGAGTATTCCCATCTTGGGGGTGGTGAAATCCTCCAGGTTCGTTTCCCCAAAATTCGAGAGGAGATAAATTCGGTTATTCAAAAAGTAGGTGCGGTCAGGAGTAAGTTCAGTCTTGAAAAGAACAAACAGGGGCAGCGGCTGTTCTCACCGGTTGAAATGAATCGCCAATTTCGACAGCGTTTTCACGAACTGGGTTATCGAGAATTACGCGATCAATACACCATCGAATTGCCTGACAGTCCCATCAAGATCGCAAATGCCTACAAATCCATTGATTTTTGGAAAGAACAGGTTCTTATTGAAGTGCAATTTGGAAAATATCCTTTCATGTTTTATGATCTGGCAAAGTTCCAATACTTCTATAATGAAAACAAAGCTCAGGTTGGTGTAGAGATTGTCCCATGTCATCACCTTCACCGTCAGATGTCTTCGGGTGTGTCCTATGGAGAGCAGCTGATATTCGATATCGAACGGCTGCGAAGACACTTCCCCGCTGTTCCGGTTTTGGTTCTGTTGATTGATGCTGAAGAGGTACAAGGATGAGCCAGAATAACCTTTCTTCCGATGAGCGCTGGCTGGCGGCTCTTTCTCATGCTGCTGTTCTGATTCCTACCCTGGGGTTATTTGCCCCGTTAATCGTATGGGTAACCCGACGTGAGAAATCGGATTTTCTGCGTTTCCAGTCCCTTCAGGCGCTGACCTATCAGGTGATTCTGCTGCTGGTTTGGGTTGTGCTGGGGGTGTTGCTGGGGTTATTGTTTATAGCGATTTCGCTGACGACCGCCATTGTTGCCCTTTATCTCCAAAGCCAAACGCCTTTCATCATTCTGTCCATCTCTGAATTTGTGTTTTTCGCTTTCCTGCTGGTGCTGATGGGTCTGGGGGTGGTTTTGGGCATCATTGCCGCCATCGCCTGTCTGAACGGCAGCAATTTCCGCTATCCGCTGCTGGGCGGTTGGCTGGAAAAGTTGCTGCACCGTTCTTCCAAAAAGGAGAAAGTCCAGCATGACTGAAGAAACTCTGGCAAACGATTCCGAAGACCGCCTGGTTGCGGCCCTTTGCCATCTAGGTGCGTTTGCGCCCTTCTTTGGGATGCTGATGGCGTTGATTATCTGGCTGACCCAAAAGGCGCGCAGCCCGCTGCTGCGTTTTCAGGCTTTGCAGGCCCTGCTCTTTCAAGGGGTTGCCCTTGCGCTTTACTATCTGGTCAGCTTTGGGCTGGCAGGCGCCTATTTCGTTTTCGTTCTGCCGCTGATTGCGCTCAGTGAAACCGGCTGGGGTGACCGCGTGCCGATCCTGCTGGTGCCGTTTTTACTCCTGTTTTTTGGAATGATTCTGCTGGTGATTGCGGCGACCTTTGTGTATTATATGCTGGCAGCTTTGGCTGCGCTCCGTACGCTGCGCGGCAAAGAGTATCGCTATCCGTTAATTGGGAAATTAACCGAAAGCTTGACCACCCGCCGCTGAATCCATTCTTGCGAGGTTCTTAATGACCGAATACGAAGCCGTCATCGGGTTAGAAACCCACATTCAACTCAACACTACCACCAAGATTTTCTGCTCCTGCAAAGCCGATTCGTGGAACGACCCGCCGAACACCAACATCTGTCCGGTGTGTACCGGAATGCCGGGCGTGCTGCCGGTACTCAACCGCGCAGCCGTCGAAAAAGGGGTGCTGCTGGCAGCCGCCATGCACGCCGAACTTCGTCCGCTTTCTTACTTCGACCGCAAGAATTATTTTTACCCCGACCTGCCCAAAGGTTACCAGATCTCGCAATACGATCAATCGCTGGCCTTTGGCGGTTGGATGGATGTGCCGGTGCCGGCAGCTGCCGGCAAGACGGCCTACGTGCGGCGGGTCAATATTCAAAAATTGCATCTGGAAGAGGATGCCGGCAAGACCAAAAATGTCGGCAACCGCCGCTGGATTGACTTCAACCGCTGCGGTGTGCCGCTGATTGAGATGGTCACCGCACCGGATCTGCGTTCCGCCGATGAAGCCGCCCAGTACCTGATTCGCCTGCGTCAGTTGCTGCGCTGGCTGGGTGTTTCGGAAGCCGACATGGAAAAGGGTCACCTGCGCTGTGATGCGAATGTGTCCATCCGTCCTAAGGGGGCGGACTACCTCAACCCCAAGACTGAAATCAAAAATGTGAACTCGATTGAGGCGGTTCGGGATGCCATTGAGAAGGAAATTGAACGGCAGGCGCGCGAGATGGAAGCCGGACGGCGCATTGAAGCCTGGACGCTGGAATGGGACGAAGATGCCAGCGTGCTGCGTAAGATGCGCTCCAAAGAAACCGAAGCCGATTACCGCTACTTCCGCGAACCGGATTTACTACCGCTGCGTCTGGATGAGCAATGGAAGCAGTCCATTCTATCCCGCCTGCCGGAACTGCCGCTTGAACGGCGGGCGCGCTTCGTTGAACAGTACGGGCTGCCGGAATATGACGCCGATATCCTTACCGGCGAGCGCAGTTTATCCGATTATTTTGAAGCAGCCGTCAAAGCCTTTGGCGGCGACCCGAAGAAGGTTTCCAACTACCTGATGAATGATGTGCTGCGGATGATCAACGAGAGCGGTAAAAGCGCCGCAGAACTGCGCCTGACACCGGCCTACCTGGCCCAGATCATCCAGCTGGCTGAGCGCGGCACGATCAACACCACCACCGCCAAGAGTCTGCTGCAAAAAGTGGAAGAGAGCGGCGAAGCGCCTCAGGTGATTGTCGAGCGCGAAGGATTGGCGAAGGTGAGTGACGAAGGCGCCATCCGTGTGGTGTGCGAGCAGGTGCTGGCAGCCAATCCCAAAGAGGTAGAATCCTACCGTGCCGGTAAGACGACCCTGATCGGCTGGTTTGTCGGGCAGGTGATGCGTCAGATGGGCGGCAAAGCCGATCCAAATCTGGCACGCCGCATTCTGGAGGAACTGCTCCATCAATCCTGAGCCGCCGCAACGGTGTTGCAACCCATTGGTCGAACGCCTGCCCTATCAAATTGAGCATATTTAGCCCCCTCCTGCCTCCCCCATAATCGCTACAGCGATTATGGGGGAGGTGCAGGGGTTGGTTATTCTGCCCAATCTGGGTTTTGCGCTTATCCCGAACCCACCATAACCTGAAGACGCAGATGAGCAAAGGATTTCTCTTTCTTCGCGTCTTGGCGTCCTGGCGTTGATTTGGTCTAATCGGCGGGCTATTTTTCAGGTTGTGAAGCCCGGCTTTTTCTGCCCGTGTGGCGCCGGCGCGGGTGGGCTTCCGTACCAATCCAAATTCCAAAACGCGGCAAGATGCGCCGGTGCACCAGCAGGATCAGACCCGTGACGGCGAACGCTGCCGCAAAGACAATCAGCGCAGTGTTGAGCTCATCCAGCAGGTTGGGGTTGAGCACCATCACCACCGCCAGGGTCAGCATCAGCACACCGCCGATCAGTTTCAGGATGCGCCCATGCTTTTCCTCCAGGCGACTGGCCTTGAGGGTGAACACGGCCACAAAGAAAATTGCCAGTTCGTCAATTTGATAAATGAGCATGTAGAGGAGCAGCAATACCACAAAAGTCAGCGGCTCAACCTGATTGGCAACCAGCAGGTTGCTCCACAAAACCGGAAAACCCGCCGTGCAGGAAAACTCAACCAGCGAAACCCCGGCTGCCAGCGCAATCGTCGCACCGATCAGGCCCCACAGGGATTGGCTGGCATCCATCACCCGCCGGATACCGCGCGCAATGCCGGGTTTCTTTTCATCGGCAATCGTGAACGAGAGGCCTTCTTTGTAAAAGAAATAATCCTTGATGTTGACCGCCGCAAAGAACAACGCTACCAGCGCCACCACCACCCGAATCCAGCCGACAAAGCTGATAAAAGTGAAAATGGTGAACAGCCCGGCAATGAACAGCGCATAAACCGCAGCCGTGACGGTCAGGAAGACGACGCCGATGATGACGACTTTACGGCGCGAACCGGTGTGCAGCGTCAGCGCCAGCAGCATGGTCAGTACCCACACCGAACAGGGGTTGAAACCGTCCACAAAGGCGATCAAGGCTGTGCTGACCGCCAGCGACTGGCGGCTGAGGTCCACCGTTCCAATCAGTGGCAGGGTGAGCGTTTCGGCCTGTGGTTGGGCTGCGGGGGTCGGCTGCGGGGCGGCGGAGGTTGGCTGGGCAGGGAAAATCACCCCTGCGCCGGCATCCGGGCAGCCCAGTTCACGGCACTCCATGATCACTTTTTCAATGTCCGGGTTGATGGATTTGTTGTAGCCCACCCAATGCTGCGTGCCGATGAAGATGGTCGGCACATAGCGGGCTTCGAAGCCGTAAGCAGCCGCCATTTTTTCGAACAAGACGCGGTTGTCTTCGTCATACCAGACCTCGTAGAAGCGCAGTTCTACCCATGGATAACGCTGCGCCAACCCTTCCAGATACGGCTTGGCTTCGGCGCAGTGAGGGCAGCCATCGCCCCAAAACATGTAGATGACGGCTTTGTTTTCCTGCGGCGGCTGCTCCTGCGCCTGCACAGGTACGCCGGCGTTCAGCAGGACAGCCAGCAGACCAATCGCAATTCCCCACCACAGGTTGGGGAAATGGTTTAACCATCGAAGTTTTTTATCCATCGAGGTACCTCAAGTCAGTATTGTCATAAATACAGGGATATACCGATAGGTAAACAGGATACCATGTGAATCTTATCACAAATTGGAGGAGCGTTTTGGAATTTCCACGAAAAAAGTTGCTCCTTCACCCGGCGCGCTGACCGCCCAAACTCGCCCGCCGACCCGCTCCATGGCTTTGCGGACAATGGACAGCCCTATCCCCGTGCCGGGATATTCATCACTGTGGTTCAACCGTTGGAAAATTTCGAAAATCCGATCATGGTACTGCATATCGAAGCCGATACCGTTATCCCGCACCCACAGGATGCGGCTGGTGTCGCGCTCTTCTCCGCCGATTTCAATGTGTGGCTGGGGCTGCTTTTGGGTGAACTTGAGCGCGTTTTCCAGCAAATTGTGCAGCGCCTGATACAGACTGGGATAGTCGTGATCTACGCTGTCAAAAGGCAGATTGACGCTTACCTGCACGGCGCGCGATTCAATATCGTTTTCAAATTCGTTGAGCAGGGTTTCAATCAAAGGCCGCATTTCAACCCGTCCAACTACCAGATTGCGCCGCTCCAGCCGGGAATATTCCAGCAGGGCATCAATCAATTGCGCCATTTGGGTTGCCCCGCGCCGGATAGCGTGTAAAAACTCGCGTCCCTCTTCGTTCAGTGATTGGGCATGGTCTTCCAGCAGCAAGCGGCTGTATCCATCAATGCCGCGCAATGGGGCTTTCAAATCATGGGAGATCGAGTAGGCAAAGGTTTCCAGCTCGCGGTTCTTGCGCTGCAAGTCAGCCGTGCGTTCGGCAACCCGCTGTTCCAGCTGTTGGGTCAGTTCGCGCAGGGCGCGTTCGTTATCCAGCAATTCGGTAATATCGGTAATCGAAAAGACGGCTGCCAGTTTGCCCTCCCAGAGCAGCGTGCGGGCTGTGACGGTCACATCTACCTCGCGTCCATCCTTGCAGATGTGCCGGCTGGTATAACGGTAAATTCCGCCTTCAAGGAGGGCTTCAATCATCCCCGCTATTCCTGCCTGCTCCTGCGGGTGGCGCAGGTCAGAGAGCGTCAGGTCGGCGAATTCATCCCGGCTGTAGCCGTAAAATTGTTCGGCAGCCGGGTTGACCGCCAGAAAACGCAGGTCGTGCAAATCCACCACCCACAAAGGGGAGGGGGCTTGCTCAAAGAGGGCAATTCGCTGGCTGAGCAATTCTTCCTGCCGCCGACTCAAGCGGATGGCATGAGCACGTTCCGCATACAGGATGATTGCCATGGCGATTACAAAACCAATCCCCTTGACACTCTGCCAGCGGCTCAATTCGGCTGCATCCTGCACCAAAATTTCCAAAATCCGGTCAGAAAACAAAATCCAGCCGCCGCCGATCAGCAGATACAACACAGCCACACGCAAAGCGGGTGAAAAAATGCGCACAAAGCGTTTGAAAGGTGTAATCATTGGGAAAACCAGCCCCCTGTTCCAGAACCTTGCCGGTTTGTATTTTTTTATACCATGTTTTGGGTCTTGCGGAACATAAAAAAAGATTACAATTGGGGTGATTTTTATGGCAATTGGAGGTCTGATGTCACCCCTAACCCCCCGCGAACGCGTGCTGGCTGTCCTCAATCACGAAGTGCCCGACCGGGTGCCGATTGTGATCGGCGCCGATTTGACCACCGGCATTCAGGAACGCGCTTACCGCCGCCTGACGACTTATTTGGGACTGCCGCAGGAATATCAGCCGCTGTATGACTGGCCCGAACTGGGCGCTCCGCTGCCGGCTGAGGCGGTTTTGGAGCGTCTGCACTCGGATGTGCGCGGCATTCAAGATCGCTTTCCCGCCGAGACCTATGCGCGCAACCGCAGCCGCCCGCCCGGCAGCCCCTATGTGGATGATTGGGGCGTTGGCCAGCCGGAGATTGAGCCGGGAGTGTACTTCCCGGCCATTCACCCGCTCAAGGATACCCAACGGGTGGAAGATCTGGAAAGCTACCCGTGGCCGGACATGCACGACCCGACCCGCTTTGCTCACCTGCGTGCGGAAGCCGAACGTCTGGCTGCCGAAAACCGTTTTGCCATCATCGGCGCGCCGTGGCTGATGTCGCCGCTGGAGCGCGCCTTTCAGCTGCAGGGCATGCAGGCCTTCCTGCTCAATCTGGTGGATGCACCCGATTTTGCCGCTGCGCTGCTGCGAAAAATCACCGACCTGTGCAAGACCCACCTGACCCACTTTTTGGGGGAGGTGGGGGAATACCTCGATCTGATCATTCTTGCGGATGATTTAGGCACCCAGAACAGCCTGCTCATCTCGCCGCGCACCTACCGCACCCTGCTCAAGCCGCTGCATGCCGAATTGTTTGCGCTGGTGCGCCAGCACAGCCGCGCACGCATCTTCTTTCACTCGGATGGGGATGTCTTTCCGCTGCTGGATGATCTGGTGGAAATTGGCGTGCAGGTGCTCAACCCGATTCAGACCACCGCCGGACGGATGGCGAATTTGCAGGAGCTCAAACAGCGTTATGGGGAACGGCTGGTCTTCTGCGGAGCCATAGATACCCAGCGGGTGCTGCCATTTGGCACGGTGGAAGAGGTGCGGGCTGAAGTCAAGCGGGTCATTGAAATTCTCGGCGCGGGCGGGGGTTATTTACTTTCTTCGGTCCATACCATCCCCAACGAAACACCGCCGGAAAACATTCTGGCGATGGTGGACGCTGCCCTGGAACTGGCTCAATATGGTTAAACTACGCTGCAACCGCCGCTCAGCCACATCACCAGCACGATCAGTTCAATACCAATCAGCGTAACGATTAATTTCCGTTCCATCTTCTCCTCCTGCCGGCGGGTCGGCTCCCGCAGCGGTGTGCGCAGCGATGGCGTGTGAAAGGGTGTTCTCCATTTTCAAGACGGAGGCCGGTCAGCCATAGTTCCATACGCTTGACCGTTTCGGTATAATGAAAGAGGACCTTTTTAACGGTTTGTAAGGAGAGTACAGAAATGGTTACCTTAGCCGAGCGACTGGATGAAATGACCCGCCCCGGTGAATTGTACGAGAAACTGGAAGGCGGAGCGGTGCGCTGTTACGCCTGCGCCCACCGCTGTCTGATCAAACCCGGGCGGCGCGGTATCTGTCAGGTGCGCTTTAACGCCGATGGCGAGCTGCGCGTGCCGTGGGGTTATGTGGCTGCTTTGCAGGTGGATCCCATCGAAAAAAAGCCCTTCTCGCATGTCCTGCCGGGTGCCGACGCCCTCACTTTTGGCATGTTGGGCTGCGATTTTCATTGCAGCTACTGCCAGAACTGGCTCACTTCGCAAACCCTGCGCGATCCGCAAGCCGGCATTGACCCGGAGTACATTCTGCGTATTTCACCGGAAAAACTGGTGGAATACGCCCTGCGCAACGGCGCTCAGGCAGTGGTTTCCTCCTATAACGAGCCGCTGATCACCTCCGAGTGGGCGGTGGATATCTTCCGGCTGGCCAAACAGCGCGGCCTGCTGTGCGCCTACGTCTCCAACGGCAACGCCACACCGGAAGTCCTCGACTACCTGCGTCCCTATCTGGATGCCTACAAGGTAGACCTCAAAACCATGCAGGACCGCCAGTACCGCAAACTGGGCGGTGTGCTGCAGCACGTGTTGGATACCATCCGCCGCGCACACGAGCGGGGCTTGTGGGTGGAGGTGGTCACGCTGGTGGTGCCCGGCTTCAACGACAGCCCGGAAGAGTTGTGGGAGGCGGCCCGTTTTCTGGCTTCGGTCTCGCCGGATATTCCCTGGCACGTGACCGCCTTTCATCCTGACTACAAGATGACTGACCCGCCGCCCACCTCGGCGCGCACCCTGCTGCAAGCGGCGGAAATTGGTCAGGAAGCCGGCCTGCACTTTGTTTATGCCGGCAACCTGCCGGGCAGGGTGGGTTCGCTGGAAGATACGCACTGCCCCCAATGTGGCGAAACGCTGGTGGCGCGGCGCGGTTATATCGTTACCGAATACCGCCTCACGGCGCAGGGCAACTGTCCGCGCTGCGGAACGCACATTCCCGGCATCTGGCACACCGATCCGCAGCAGGTGCGTTTGCATGGCTGGGGCTTCCCGCGGCCGGTGCGTTGAGGGCGCAGAAAGGGAACTCCGCCCCTGTTTGGGCGTCTTAAACCTGTGAACATTGCCGAACGCAGCACCTCATCCATTGCACCAATACCGCGCTGGCTGGTGGCGGGGTTGACCGCCGCCGTGCTGATTTTACTGGGCGGCTGGCTGCTGGCAGGGGTGTATGTGTATTACCGCTTTGCCGGGCCGGTTGCGCCGCGCGTGATGGTCGGGGATACACCGATCGGCGGTTTGAGTGACGCGCAGGCCGCTGAGCGCGTTGACCAGCGCTGGAATCGCGAGCGGGTCTTGCTGGTAACCGACGGCGAGCGTTACTGGCAGGCTCAGCCGCTCGACTTTGGTTTGTGGGTGGACCCGGCCGCCACCGCCTGCCAGGCCTATCGGGTTGGGCGGGGAGAGCGGCGCTGGCAGGAACTCTGGCAGGTGATCTTCGACCGCCAGCCGCTGGAAATTCGCCCGCAGGTGGTGTTCAGCCCCACGATTGCGGTGGAGCGGTTACGCAACTGGCGCGGATTGGTGGAATACGCGCCGGAGCCTCCGCAACTGAGTTATGCAGGCGGCAAATGGCGCGCCGTACCGGGCGCAGCGGGAATCGCGCTGGATGTGGAAGCCACCGTGCGGTTGATGGAACAGAACGCTGAGGTCATTCTGCGCAGCGGTGTGCTGACGCTGGTCACCCGCCGGCTGCCTTCCCCCACTGCCGATCTGGAAGCGCGCCTGCCTTCGCTGGTTGAGCAGCTTAACCGCCCGCTGCGGGTGGAGGGCTATGACCCCATCCTTGACCGCAGTGAGGTGTGGGATGTGCCGCCCGAGCTGCTGGCGGAATGGGTGCGGCTGGATTGGGAAAGCGGCGAACCGCGCCTGAGGCTGGATGAGATCGGCTTTCCGGCCTATCTGGAAGGCTTGCAGGAGCGGCTGACAGACGGGCGCAGCGTGTGGCTGCCGCCCGACCCCTACAACCTGAGCGAGCGCTGGGTAAGCGGCACGCCCTACACCGTCATCCTGCGCCACCCGCCGACGACCTACACCGTCCAGCCGGGCGATACGCTGCTGTCCATTTCTTATCGCGTTCAAATTCCGGCGTGGATGATTTTGCGTGCCAATCCCCGCCTCAACCCGGATGTGCTGCCGACCGGCAGCGCCCTCACCATTCCATCGCGCAGCGACCTGCTGCCCCTGCCGGTGGTGATCGGCAAGCGTATCCTGATCTCTATTTCGGCGCAGCGCATGACCGTTGTGGAAAACGGCCAGCCCATTCGCGAATTTGTGATCAGCACCGGCATTGACCGTTCGCCCACCCAGCCGGGCGTGTTTCAGGTGCAAACGCATGTCGCCGAGGCTTACGCCTCAGTATGGGATTTGACCATGCCGTACTTTTTGGGGATTTATGAGGCCTGGCCGGGTTTCATGAACGGCATTCATGGTTTACCGACCCTTTCCAGCGGGCGGCGGTTGTGGGCGGGCAACCTCGGCCGGCCGGTTTCTTACGGCTGCATCATCCTCGACCTGCCGGCCGCCGAATGGCTGTACGACTGGGCGCAAAACGGCGTGGTGGTTGAGATTCGCGAATAGGGTCAGTTGATCCACATTTTTATAACCGTATTTCTACCGCTTATGCTACAATCGAAGGCGGGTGCTGGAATTCGCTGGGGCGGAGGCGGAGGATGAGCATTTGGCGGAAGGGTGGACGAAGACGGTCCGGCTGGCGCTGGCTGAACGGGCTGCTGATCGCGCTTGGGTTGATGATATGCCCGCTTTTCACGGCCGGAATGGCCGATGCAAGGGTTGCGCTGCAGTCCAACCCGCCGCGCTATCTGATCCTTGCGCCGGATGGACTTGCGCCGCATCTGGCGGGTTATGTGGCCGCAAAGCAAGCCCAGGGGTTTGATGTCATCCTCAAAACCCTTGCGCAAAGCGGGCAAACTCCCACGGAGATTCGTTCGGCGGTTTCGGCGCATTCGCCTCAATTTCTGCTGCTGGTGGGGGATGCGGATTTGCTGCCGGCATGGCCGAGCCGCAGCGGCTTGACCACCCTAACGGATTTGTACTACACCACCCTGGACGGGCCATGGGATTACACGCCCAATCTGGCTTATGCCCGCCTGCCGGTGCATTCGGCTGCCGAGCTGCAGAGCGTGCTGGCGAAATGGTCGGCTTACGAGGCGCTGGATGGCAGCCAGCCCTGGTTGAGCCGGGCGGCTTTCATCGCCAGCGGTGAGACGGCGGATTACTCGACCGCCGAGCAAATTCACACCCAGATGATCCAAACGCATACCCTGCCCGCCGGATTCACCGGACAGTTCCCCAATGCAACGCAGCCGGGCGGTGACCGGTTGTATGCCCATACCCATGCCGCCACCGCTGCTGATTTAACCGCCGCGTTCAACGCCGGGCGCGGGCTGGCGGTGTATTTTGGTCAGGGCGGCGAGCTGGGCTGGAATTCACCCTATTTCACCGGCGAGCAGGTGCAGCAGTTGAACGGACCGCCCGTGCCGCTGCTGGTCAGTTTTGCCAGCCGCACCGCTCATCTCAGCCCCAATCAGATTTCCTTTGGCGAAACCTGGCTGCTTCATCCCGCCTCTGGTGCGCTGGCGGTCATCGCTGGCGGGGCAGATACCACCCGCACCGCGGACGAACGGCTGGAGAAGGAACTGTTCCGTGCATTGTTTTCGGACCCGGCCGCTCCGCCGCCGGTGGGAGAAGCCCTGCGCACCGCCTTGCTGGCGTTTGGCGGGTACTATGCGCCGGGCGAAACTCTGGTCAAGCAGTATTACGAAATGTATGCCGTATGGGGCGACCCGACCCTGCGCCTGTGGCTGGATGCCCCGCGCCGCTTCAGCCTCGGCCTGCAGCCGCACTCGGCCGCCGTGTGCGCCGGGCAGAGTCACAACCTGCCAATTGACGCGCAGTTGAACAGTGCCAACCCGTTCACCATCACACTCAGCCTCAGCGGTCAGCCGCCGGGGGTGAGCGCGGTGTTTTCGCCAAATCCGGCCTCCTCGCCGGGCAACAGCGTACTGACGCTGTCCATTGCCGACGCTGTCCAGCCGGGAGAGTATCCCTTGACGGTGAGCGGAAAAAACGGCTTTGTTCAGCAGGCGCGGCCCTTGCGGCTGACGGTCAACCCGGCTGCCCCTGCTTCAACCCCGCTGCCGCAGCTGCCCGCCAACGGCGAAAATCGAGTCAGCCTGCAGCCGCGCTTTGAATGGTTGGCGGTGGAATCGGCCGCTGCCTACCAGCTGCAAATTTCGACGGACAGGGACTTTGCGGTTTCTGTGCTGACCGTTG